>NZ_JBEPEQ010000030.1:0-52208 GCF_040300925.1 Micromonospora sp. NPDC000207 | reverse complement strand
CGTCCGCCGCCCGCGCCGACGCCGACACCGCCGCCGCCCGCGCCGACGACCTCACCGCCCAGGTGGAGGCCGCCCGGGACGCCGTGGCCGCCGCCCAGGCCCGGCACGCCGACCTGGAGCAGCGGTTACGCGCCGCCCACGCCGACCGGGACGTCGCCGAGCGGCGGGCGACGCAGCTGGCCGACCAGGTCAGCAACCTCGCCTCGGCGTTGGCCCGGCTCGGCGCACCCCCACCCCGCTGACCCCACCCCGTGACCTGCGGCGCGTCGTCGGGGGATCCGCCCCGCACGGTACGGTCCAGCGGCTACGATGCGTCGACACCGAGGAACACCCGACCGGCCCCGTCAGCGACGACACCGGCGCGTCGGCGGTGTCGCACGAGCCCGGCCGGGGACGAGCCCGCCGGGCGACTCGCGCGGCCGGTTACCCTTGCGGGGGCGCGGTCCGTCGCGGCCACCACCACCCGGGGGCGGGAACAACCCGGCGACCACGGACCGTTACACGATAAGACCAGCACCACGAACGAGGGGAAGTCGATCATGGGCGAGCGCATGCTGCGCGGAAGCCGTCTGGGCGCGGTGAGCTACGAGTCCGACCGCAACACCGAGCTCGCGCCACGGCAGACCCGGGAATACCTGTGCGCCAAGGGCCACCAGTTCGAGGTGCCGTTCGCCGTCGACGCCGAGGTCCCGGTCACCTGGGAATGCAAGTTCGACGGCAGCGTCGCCCGACTGGTCGACGGCAACGAGCCGGAACAGAAGAAGGCAAAGCCCCCCCGCACCCACTGGGACATGCTGCTGGAACGCCGCTCCATCACCGAGCTGGAGGACATCCTCGCCGAACGGCTCCAGGAGGTCCGCACCCGCCGCGGCCGCGCCTGAGCGCACACACCACCGACGCGCCCCCCGGAAGGACGTTCTTCCGGGGGGCGCGTCGTCGTCAGCTGGTCCACCCGCTCACCGGCGGCGCGGCTCCACGATCTCACCCTCGATCGCCGCACCCGCGTCGACCACCGGCTCCGCCACCACCGTCGCCTCCGCCACAGGCCCCTGCCCCGAAGACGCCGGCTCCGGCTGCGGATCACCCCGGTACACCCGCACCTTCCGCGGACCGAACAGGTCACCGGCCACCATCGACGACACCCGCCGCTCCGCCGCCCGCTGCACCCCCGCCCGGGCCGCCGACCGCACCGGCGGCACCAACAACACCACCCCCACCAGCGACGTGAACAGACCCGGCACCGCCAACAACAGGGCACCCAACAACCCCAACAGCCCGTCGGTCACCTGCCGCCCCGGCGGCTGCCCCGACTCCGCAGCCACCCGGAAACCCCGCCACGCCCGCATACCCTCCCGCCGCAGCAACACCAGCCCGGCAAGTGACGCGGCGAACACCGACAACACCGCCCACCCGAAACCCAGCCACCGGCCCACCGCGACGAACACCGCCACCTCGGCCACCACGACCAACAGCAGCCCCAGCGGCACCAACCTCAGTCCCCGGCGCATGTCACCCCATCCGCTCCTCGGCGCGTCCCCGGCCCCTCCAGCATGACACGCCCGCGATCACGGCCACCGCACCTGACCGTCCGGCGTCCCGTGCAACCCCCGCCGCCACGCCGCCCGACGGTCCTGCACCGCCCACCCGGTGATCCGCCACAACGCCTCCACCACGATCCGGGGACTCATCTTGCTCGCCCCCCGCTCCCGCTCGGCGAACGTGATCGGCACCTCCACGATCCGCAGCCCCGCCCGATGCGCCAACCGCGACAACTCCACCTGGAACGAATACCCCTGCGAACACACCGACCCCAGATCCAACGCCGCCAACGCCGCCCCCCGATACACCCGATACCCGCCCGTCGCATCCGACACCGGCATCCCCAACGCCCACCGCGCGTACAGGTTCCCGCACCGCGACAGCAACAACCGGCGCACCGGCCAGTTCACCACCCGCGCACCGGCCGTCCACCGCGACCCGATCACCACGTCCGCGTCCCGGGCCGCCGCCAACAACCGCGGAAGATCCTCCGGGGCGTGCGACCCGTCGGCGTCCATCTCCACCACCGCGTCGTACCCGCGCCGCCGCGCCCACGCGAACCCCGCCAGGTACGCCGCCCCCAACCCCTCCTTACCGGGCCGGTGCAGCACGTGCACCCGCCCGTCGGCGGCGGCCAACCCGTCCGCCACCACCCCCGTACCGTCCGGACTGTTGTCGTCGGCCACCAACACGTGCACCGCCGGGTCGGCCCGCAGCACCCGGGCCACGATCGCCGCCACGTTGTCGGCCTCGTCGTAGGTGGGGATCACCACCAGCACCCGACCCGGCCGGCCACCCGCACCCCGTCGCACCGCCTCGGCCACCGTGCTCTCCTCCCGTCGACGCCGACCACCGGCCGGCCCGGGCACCACACGACCTAGTCGAGTCGACCGCGCCGCCGCGCCACCGCCGCGACCACCAGGACCGCACCGGCCACCACGACCAGCACCACCTCCGGCCACACCCCGACCCGAGTGGCCACGGTCCGCCCGTCACCCACCTGCATCTGCCGCGTCACCACCGCGGCGGTGTCGAACTCGGTGGCCTGGTGTACCCGCCCGTCGGGGGTCACGAACCCGGACACCCCCACCGTGGAGGCCATCAACCCCTCCCGGCCGTGCTCCACCGCCCGCAACCGCACCATCGCCAACTGCTGGCGGGCCTCGGCCACGTTGAACGTCGCATTGTTCGTCTGCACCGCCAACACCTGCGCCCCACCGGTCACCGTGTCCCGGACCAGCCCGTCGTAGGCCACCTCGAAACAGATCACGTCACCGAGGACCACCGGCCCCGACGCCACCACCCCCGGCCGGGTACCCGCCACGAAATCCGACCGCACCCGGTCGACCTGCGCACTGACCATCCGCGCCAGCTTCCGCATCGGCACGTACTCGGCGAACGGCACCGGATGCCGTTTCGTGTACAGCTGCGACATGTCGGCACCGGTGCCCGGCCGCCACAGGATCCCCGCGTTGTGCACCTGCCCGGCCTGCTCACCCAACAACACCGCACCCACCAGGATCGGCGCGCCGATCGCGTCGGCCGCCCGGGAGATCTCCGCCCCCGCCCCCGGGTTACGCAACGGGTCGATGTCACTGGAGTTCTCCGGCCACACCACCACGTCCGGTCGCGCCGCCCGCCCCGCCCGCACCTGCTCGGCCAGGTCGACGGTGGCCCGCACATGGTTGTCCAACACCGCCTGCCGCTGCGCGTTGAAATCCAACCCCAACCGCGGCACATTGCCCTGCACCACCGCCACCGTCACCCGCTCACCGGCACCCCGCCGCCACCACCAGCCCACCCACGACCGCCACCGCGAACGTCACCAACGGCGCCCCACCCACCGCCGCCAACCGCAGCATCGGCGAATCGTCCTGGCTGAACGCCAACCTCCCCCACGGGAAACCCCCGAACGGGAACCGGCCACGCACCGCCTCCTGCCCCACCCACAACACCCCGGTCACCAACGGCCAACTCCACCGCACCCGATCCACCACCGGCGACACCCACGCCACCGCCACCCCCAACACCGCCAGATAGACGGCCTGCACCACGGACAACAACACCCACGGCAGATAACCGGTGTGCAGGTTCGTCCACGACAGCAACGGCGCGAACAACGCCACCCCGGCCACGAACCCCACCGCCGCGCCCGCCCGCAACCGCCGCCGGTGCGCCGCCGCCGCGAACAACGCCACCCCCACCGGCGCCAACGGCCACCACCCGTACGGAGGGAACGCCACCAACAGCGCCACACCCGCCGCCACCGCCAACGGCACAGCCACCCGCAGCGGCAACGCCGCCCCCACGGGAAAGCCCCGACCAGGCCACCCCGCCCGCGTCCGCTCCCGATCCAGGGTAGTCACCGGCACCTCACCACGATCACCCGCCGAAGGCTACCCGCCGCCACCACCCACCGGCCCGCCACCACCCGGTGGCCACCACGACAAATCGGGGCGCGGCGTACGCCGCGCCCCGATGCTCCCAGGCCCTTCCCGGCCGGTGCGGCGAGAATGCGGCACGCCGACCTTCGGACCGACCCGACGGCAAACTGGCTGCCCCCGCCTGGCCGTTGTCTACTGGCCGTGCACCACACCCTGCCCGAACACCGGTAACCGCAGCCGGTCCGCGCCGCCCCGCCGACCCCCGTCCGCTGGACCTGGCCGCCGCAACACATCGCACCGTGTCACTCGGCCAGCGGACGAAGGGACGAAGCGAACAACAGCCGCTTCCCGTAGTAGGACTCAAAGACGGTACGTGCTGGACCCCCAGCCCTGTCAACCCGCCCCCGGCCAGTCGCACACCCGGTGCGGCGTGTCGCCCCCGCGCGTCGCCGACCATGCTCACACCGTGACGAACCGCCCCGCCACCAATGCCCGCGCCGCCCCCGGAAACTCCTGCGCCAACAACCCCGCAGCAGCCAACACACAGTCACCATCCACCACCGCCCGCGCCGCCCTCGGCACCGCCCAACCCCCCGCATGATCACCCAACACCGACCCCACCACCCCCACACCCCCCGACACACACCGCAACACCCCACCCGACCCCACCACCAACCGCACATCCCGCAGATCCCGCCCCGCCCACTCCCCCGACCCCACCCCCCGGGCATGCCGACGCACCGCCACCGTCACCGCCAACTCCGCGATCCGCCGATCCACCCCCACCTCCACCCCGTCCACCGCCAACCACCCCGGATCCGCCGCCCGCCCCCGCGCCGCCACCCCCAACACCTCCTCCTCACCCGCACCCAACAACCGCTCCCGCGCCGCCGCCCGCACCACCCCCGGCGCACTCCACCGCACCCCCAGATCCCCCTCCACCGTCCGCGCCCGCCACCACCCACCCGCCACCTGCCGCCCCGGCCCCACCGCCCGCTCGTCAGGAGTCAACACCGAATACACGTCAGTCGTCGCCCCACCCACATCCACCACCAACAGATCCCCACCCACCACCTCCGCCAACACCTCCACCCCCGACAACACCGCATCCGGCGTCGCCGCCCGCACCAACCGCACGAACCGCGACCCCCGCGACAACCCCTTCCCCCCGATCACATGCCGCAGGAACACCTCCCGGATCACCCCCCGCGCCGACGCCGGCACCAACTCCCCGATCCGCGGCAACACGTTGTCGGCCACCGACACCGGCACCCCCGCCCCCGCCAACACCCCCCGCACCTCGTCCCGCACCTCCACATTCCCCGCCACCACCGTCGGCACCCGCCACCGCGCCCGCGCCAACCGCACCGCGTTGTGCGTCAACACCTCCGCATCCCCACCATCGGTCCCCCCCACCAGCAACACCACATCCGGACGAGCCGCCCGCAACGCCGCCACCCCCGCCCCACCCAACCGCCCCGCCGCCACATGCACCACATCCGCACCCGCCGACAACCCCACCCGCCGCCCCGCCTGCGCCGTCACCAACATCTCGTAACCCACCACCGCCAACCGCAACCCACCCCCCGCCGACGAACACACCCGCCACGGCACCCCCGCCACCGGCAGACCCTCCCCCGCCACCCCCACCGCCGCCTCCAGACCAGCCATCACATCCGTACCGACCGACGTCCGCGCCGACCCCACCCCCACCACCACACCCCCGTCGACGTCGACCACCGCCGCCTTCGTGAACGTCGACCCCACATCGGCGCAGACCACCAGACTCACGACACCACCGGCACGACCACAGTGCCCGTCGCCGTCACCGCCACCACCGGCACCGCCAACACCTCAGCCGCCGACCCACCCCGATCCGGCCGCCCCCGACACACCACCCGCGCCTCGAAATCCACAGTCCGACTCCGCGACCCCACCCGCGTCACCGTCCCCACCACCTCCACCACGTCCCCCGCCCGAATCGGCGCCCGGAACTGCACCTGCGCGTACGACGCGAACAACCCCTCGTCACCGTCCAACCGGATACACACCTCCGTCGCCACATCCCCGAACAACCCCAACGCGTACGCCCCGTCCACCAGACTCCCCGCATAGTGCGCAGCCGAATACGGCACATACCGCCGATGCGTCACCGACACCCCCACCCGAGGATCCGTCACCGCCCCACCCCCCGACCCGTCACCAACGCATGCACCAGATACGACGCCACCTCACCCGGCGTCGTCCCCCGACCGAAAATCCGATCCACCCCCAACTCCCCCGCCATCGACTCGTCGAACCGAGGCCCACCCACCACCAACAACGGCCGCCGCCCCGCCGGCATCGCCTCCCGAAACGCCGCCGCCATCTCCCGCGTGTTGTGCAGATGCGCGTCCCGCTGCGTCACCACCTGCGACACCAACACCGCATCCGCCCGCTCCCGACGCGCCGCCTCCACCAACTCCGGCACACTCACCTGCGCCCCCAGATTCGTCACCGCCAACTCCCGGTAATACTCCAACCCCTTCTCCCCCGCCACCCCCTTCACATTGAGGATCGCGTCGATCCCCACCGTGTGCGCGTCAGTACCGATACACGCCCCCACCACCGACAACTTCCGCCGCAACCCCCGCCGCACCACAGCATTGACCTCCGACGCCGACAACGTCGGGAAATCCCGCTCCACCACCCGCACCGCCGACAGATCCACCAGATGACTCACCCGCCCATACACCACAAAGAACGTGAACCCGTCCCCCATCTGCCGGGCATGCACCAACATCGCCGGATCCACACCCATCCGATTCGCCAACTGCACCGCCGCACCCTCAGCCCGCTTGTCATGCGGCACCGGCAACGTGAACGACACCTGCACCATCCCGTCACCGGTCGTGTCCCCGTACGGCCGCACCACCGAACCCGCCCCCACACCCATCACACCCGCCCCCCTTCCAGAAGCTCCGTCGCCGGATTGAAATAACCCTCCTCCTGCCGCGCCACCCCGTCCAGACCCTTCCCCCGATCCGCCGGCCGCCGCATGATCCCGAACGTCCCCTCACCGATAGCCGTCAACAACGACCGCTCACCGATCCGCTCCAACAACTCCACCGCCTCCGACAACACCCGATGCGCCCGCCGCTGAACGAACCCACCCGGCGCCGGCACGAAATCCTCATGCAACCCACCCGCCGCCCCCAACACGTACCGCACGTTCTGCAAAGCGATGTCCCGATCCGACAACCACGGCGTCACCACCGCCTCCGTCATCATCCCCACCAGCAGAATCCCCTGCCCCGTCATCGCCCCCACCAAATTGAAGAACCCATCCAACAGATTCCCCCGAAACACATCCCCCGTCATGTGCTTCGTCGGCGGCATCCACTTCAACGGCGCCCCCGGAAACAACTCCCGAGCCAACAACGCATGCGCCAACTCCAACCGCAAAGAATCCGGAACATCCGGATCGATCTCGAACGCGTGCCCCAACCCCAACTGCCAGTCCTGCAAACCCGCCTCATGCGCGAAATACTCGTTCAACAACTGCGACACCGTCACCGTGTGCGCCTCACCCACCGCATCAGCAGTGGTCAGATAATTATCCTCACCCGTGTTGATGATGATCCCCGCCCGCGCATGCACCTGCCGCGAAAAACGCTGATCCACAAAAGTCCGAATCGGATTGATATCCCGAAACAAAATCCCGTACATAGAATCATTGAGCATCATGTCCAACCGCTCAAGACCCGCCAGAACAGCCATCTCCGGCATACACAACCCCGACGCGTAATTCGTCAACCGCACATACCGACCCAACTCCCGCGACGACTCGTCCAACGCCGCCCGCATCAACCGGAAGTTCTCCTGCGTCGCATACGTACCCGCGAAACCCTCCCGCGTCGCCCCCTCCGGCACATAATCCAACAACGACTGCCCCGTCGACCGGATCACCGCAATCACATCCGCACCCGCCCGCGCCGCCGCCTGCGCCTGCGGAATGTCCTCATAGATGTCACCCGTCGCCACGATCAGATACACCCACGGCCGCCGCACCGGATCCCCATGCCGCCGCACCAACCGATCCCGCTCCACCCGACGCCGATCCACCCGACGCACCCCCACCCCCACCGCCCGACGCGCCGCCCGACGCGCCACCCCCGCCGCCCGCCCCACCGGCACCTCGAACCGCACCCCACCACCCGCCGTTCGCTGCGCCAACCCCGTCACATCCCCGACCCCCTCCCGCACCAACGCATCGAACACCGGCAACGCCACCCCATGCCCCAACCCCACATCCGCCACCACCGCATCCACCAACCGGTTCACCCACGGAATCCCATCCGGATCCGCCCCCGACACCCCCGCCAACCGCAACACCGCCCGCTCCACCGACACCGTCGTATGACTCCGCGCCAACTCCACCACCGGCAGACCCACCCGACCCGCCAACTCCCGCGCCCGCCCCACCACCACCGGATCCAAACCCAACTTCCCCACCACGCCCCCCTCACCACCACGCCCGCTCACGACGCCCCCTCCCCGAAAATCACCTCACCACGCAACACCGTCCGCCGACACACCGGCAACGGCGTCGGATCCCCCACCCCCCGCAACTCCGGATCCGCCGCCACCAACACCGGCAACCCCCGCTCCACCCCCGCCGGCGTCGACCACACCGCAAACGTCGCCGGCGCACCCAACGCGATCACCCCCTCGTTGTCCAACCGCACCGCCCGCCACCCACCCCGCGAATGCGCCGCAAACGCCGCCCGCACACTCATCCGCTGCCCCGGACTGTGATGCCACACCGCCGCCCGCACCGAACCCCACGGATCCAACGGCGTCACCGGCGAATCCGACCCGAACGCCAACGCCACCCCCACCCCGTGCATCGCCCCCATCGGATTCGACGCCAACGCCCGCTCCGACCCCAACCGCGCCGCATACATCCCACCCTCCCCACCCCACAACCGATCGAACGCCGGCTGCATCGACGCCACGATCCCGAACTCCACGAACCCCGCAATCAACCGCCTACTCATCACCTCCGCATGCTCCACCCGATGCCGCGCCGCCCGCACCCGCTCCACACCCAACCGCCGCGCCGCACCCGCGAACCCCTCCAACACCGTCGAGATCGCCGCATCCCCGATCGCGTGAAAACCCCCCTGCAACCCGTACGCCGCACAATCCACCAGGTGATCCCGCACCTCATCCGCCGTCACGTACCCATGCCCACACCCACCCGGCTCACCATCCCGATAAGCCACCGACACATGCGCCGTCCGCGACCCCAACGCCCCATCCGCAAACAGGTCACCACCCGCCCCCACCGCACCCAACTCCCGCGCCCGCGCCGCACCACCCAACTCACCCCAATAGCCGTACACCTCCGGCAACCCCACACCCGACAACCCCAACACACCGGTGAAATCCTCCTCATCCGAAATCACCGGACCACCACACTCGTGCACCGCCGCGATCCCCAACGACGCCGCCCGCCGCAACGCCACCCGCTGCGCCGCCACCCGCTGCGCCCGCGACACCGACCCCCGCGCCGCCACCCGCACCACATGATGCGCGTCCCGCCGCACCCACCCCGACCCGTCGAACCCCGCCGCCGACACCACCTCCGGACACGCCGCCAACAACGACCGCGACACCAACGCCGAATGAATCGACGCCTGCGACAGATACACCCGACGGCCACCCGCCGCCCGACCCACCTCGTCGGCATCCGGCAACACCGGATCCGCCCACCGCGACTCGTCCCACCCGTGCCCCAACACCACCGCATCCGACGGCAACCCACCGGCGAACCCCGCCACCGCCGCCAACAACTCCCCCGCCGACCGCACCCCCGACAGATCCAACCCCGACAACGCCAGACCGGTGTCCGACGTGTGCACGTGCGCGTCCACGAAAGCAGGCGTCACCAACCCACCCTCCACATCCACCACCCGATCCGCCGCCGGCGCGTCCGCGTCCACCCCCAACCAGGCGATCCGCCCGTCCCGCACCAACAACGCCGTCGCACCCGGCACCGCCGGACAGTGCAACACCCCACCCCGGTACAACGTCGCAGGACCCGGGCCCGACTTCGAAAGGTTCGAGGCGTTCGTCATCACGTCAGTGTGCCGCCAAACGAGCCGCGAAGAGGGCCCGCACCCCCGGCTCCGAACGCACCAACTCCAACGCCGACTCCGCATGCCCCGGCACGTAACCGTTACCCACCAGCATCGTCACGTCCGCCGCCAGGCCCTCCGCCCCCAACGCCGCCGACGCGAAACTCGTCGCCATCGAGAAGAACACCACCGTCCCACCGTCGGCAGTGCCCAACACCGCCCCGTGCTCACACCCCGACACGTCCACACACACCACAGTCACGTCCGCCGGCACCCCCAACGCCGTCGTCACCGCCGTCGACACCCCCACCGGATCCCGCGCATCCGCCACCACCACCGCATCCGCCACCCCCGCCCGCTCCAACGCCTCCCGCTCCGCCGACACCGGCACCACCCCGACCGTACGACCGGCACCCGCCCGCCGCGCCGCCACCAACGACAACGACCCGCTCTTACCCGCCCCACCGAGCACCGCCACCGTCACCGGCCGCCCGTCACCCTCCCGACTCCGCCGCTGCACCTGCTCGGCCACCACCCGCCCCGTCAACGCCGGCGCCCCGCACACGTCCAACACCGCCAGGGACAACTCCGGATCCAGATCCGTCGGCAACGCCACCGCGATCGACCGGGCGAACAGGATCGCGTACCCCTCACACGGCACCTGCTCGCTGCGCCCGTCCCACCGGACCAACCCGTCGGTGACCGCCAACGGCGTCAACGTCAACGACACCAACGTGGCCACCCGGTCCCCGACCCGCAGCCCCAGGGGCGACCGTCGACCCGCCTCGGCGACGGTGCCGATCAACATCCCACCCGAACCCGTCACCGGGTTCTGCATCTTGCCCCGAGTCTCGATGATCTCCAGCACCTCGGCGCGGACCTTCTCCCCGTCACCACCGTGCTTGTCCCGCAACTGACGCAGGCTCGCCGCGTCCAGAGTCAACCGCTCCACCCGCAACCGCACCTCGTTCGGCCCGATCCGCGGATCCGGATCCAACCGCCAGGCCGCCTGAGGCAACACCCCCGCCGGCTCCACGACGCGGTGCAAACCCACCGGTGACGTCATGCCAACCTCCCCTGTTGCCGACGAACTGCCGCCCCGCGCTCGCGCAACGGGAAAACTTACGGCAGAATAATTCCAACGCCGAATAATTTCCAGTAGCCTACGGGCCCAGCCACGAGATCCGAGGAGGGGCCGTGACCCGGACACACCCCACCGAGACCATCCCCGGCCCCCGCGCCACCGCCCAACCCTACGAATACCGACGCACCCCGCTGATCGAACCGGACTGGACCCGCTTCCCCGGCTGGCGCGACGTCACCCGCGAGCAGTGGGAGTCCGCCCAGTGGCAACGGGTCAACTGCGTCCGCAACACCAAACAGCTCCGCACCGTCCTCGCAGACCTCGTCGACGACGCCTTCTACGCCGACGTCGACGCCGACCAACGCCGCCTGGCCACCATGTCCATGCTGGTGACACCACAAATGATCAACACGATGGTGCCCTTCGCCCCGGTCGACACCGACGCCCTCCGCGCCGACCCGGTACGCCGCTACATGATCCCGGTCGCCTCCGACCGACGCACCGACTGGCCGTCACACCCGTACGCCAGCCGCGACTCCCTGCACGAGCACGACATGTGGGTGGCCGAAGGGCTGACCCACCGCTACCCCACGAAGGTCCTCGCCGAACTCCTCTCCACCTGCCCGCAGTACTGCGGGCACTGCACCCGGATGGACCTCGTCGGCAACTCCACCCCCGCCGTCGACAAACTGAAGCTCACCCTCAAGCCCGTCGACCGCTACGACGCCCACATCGACTACCTCAAGGCGCACCCCGGCGTCCGGGACGTGGTCGTCTCCGGCGGAGACGTGGCGAACGTGCCCTGGCGCAACCTCGAGTCGTACCTCATGCGCCTGCTCGGGATCGAGACCGTCCGGGACGTCCGGCTGGCCACCAAGGCGCTGATGGGACTTCCCCAGCACTGGCTCCAGCCCGACGTCGTCGAGGGACTGGAACGGGTCGCCCGGACGGCGGCGCGGCGCGGAGTCAACCTGGCCATCCACACCCACGTCAACCACGCCCAGTCGCTCACCCCGCTGGTCGCCCGGGCCGCCCAGACCGCCCTCGACGTCGGCGTCCGCGACGTCCGCAACCAGGGCGTCCTGCTCCGTGGGGTCAACGCCACCGGCCGGGACCTGCTCGACCTCTGCTTCGCGCTCCAGGGCGAGGCGGGGATCCTGCCGTACTACTTCTACCTGTGCGACATGATCCCGCACGCCGAACACTGGCGGGTCCCCGTCGGGTACGCCCAGCAGCTGCAACACGACATCATGGGCTACCTGCCCGGATACGCCACCCCGAGGATCGTCTGCGACGTCCCCTTCGTCGGCAAACGGTGGGTGCACATGCTCACCGACTACGACCGGGAACGTGGGATCTCCTACTGGACCAAGAACTACCGCACCTCCATCGAGTCCGACGACCTGGTCGCCCTGGAGAAGCGGTACGCCTACTACGACCCGATCGACACCCTGCCCGAGGCGGGCCGACGGTGGTGGCAGCAGCACCGCGACAACTGACCTGATCCTCGAACAAAGCCCTTCGGCGTAGCCGGAGGGCTTTGAGGTTTTTCTGGGTGACCCGGAGGGTCACACCCCCTAGGCCTTCCTAGGACACTAGGGGATGGGAGGTGTGCGGGACGGCAGCGGGGCCCGGAGGATGTCCTCCGGGCCCCGCTGGTGCGCTCGGGTCAGCTCTTGAAGGCGTCCCGGACGTTGCGGCCGGCGTCCTTGACGTGCTCGCCCGCCTGCTTGGCCCGGGCCTCGCTCTGCTGGGCGGCACCCTCGGCCTGCATGCCCTCGTTGTCGGTCGCCTTGCCGATCCGCTCCTTGGCGGCGCCCGTCAGCTCCTCCGCCTTGTTCTTCGCCTTGTCGGTGAAGCTCATGTCGCCTCCTACGGTCCGCCCGCATCGGGGATCAGATGTCGATGCACCACAGGTTCCCCGGCGGGGGGTCACCGGAAACCTGCCGTTCGTCCCCCGGGCGGTGCGAGGGTGGCCACGCCCACGGGGGACGGTGCGGACAAGCACAGGTCGTCCCGCGTCCTAGGAGACTGGATCGATTCCCGTCCCGGGGGCTGGTTAGCCTGGGCCCATGGGGCAGATCCTGTTGATCCGGCACGGGGAGACCGCCTGGAGCGCCACCCGCCGGCACACCTCGTACACCGACCTGGACCTGACCGAGGAGGGCCGACGGCAGGCCCGCGCCCTGCGGACCCTGCTCGCCGGACGCCCCTTCGCCGCCGTGCTGGCGAGCCCCCGCCGACGGGCGCTGCACACCGCCGACCTGGCCGGACTGACGGTCGACGAGGTCGACGAGGACCTCACCGAGTGGAACTACGGCGCGTACGAGGGTCGCACCACCGCCGACATCCGCGAGGAACGCCCCGACTGGGACCTCTGGACCGACGGATGTCCCGGCGGAGAGTCACCCGCACAGGTCGGCCGTCGCCTGGACCAGGTCCTCACCCGGGCCGTCGGTCACCTGGGTCGTGGCGACGTCGCGCTGGTGGCACACGCCCACAGCCTGCGGGTGGCCGGTGCCCGGTGGATCGGCCTGTCACCCCGGGAGGGCTGTCGGCTCCGGCTGGACACCGCCACCGTGAGCGTCCTCGGCCACGAACACGGCCGGCAGGTCATCCTGCGCTGGAACCACCCTCCACCGGACGGGGACGCGACCTGGTGACCGGTCCCCCGGTGATCCGGGGCGGGCGCCCCTCGTACGGGGTGGAGAGCACCACAGTGGTCCGGGTGGTCACGTTCGCCTTGGTACGGATCTCCTGCAGCACCCGCTCCAGGTCCACGGGGCTTGCCACCCGGACCAACAGGAGATAGAAGTCGTCCCCGGCCACCGAGTAGCACGAGTCGATCTCCGGCAGGTGGGCCAGCCGTTCCGGGGCGTCGTCGGGTTGGGAGGGGTCGAAGGGCCGGATCGCCACGAACGCCGTCAACGGCAGGTCCATGGCCTCGAACGAGACCCGGGCGGCGTACCCCTTGATCACCCCACGCTGCTCCAGCCGACGGACCCGCTGGTGCACCGCGGACACCGACAGCCCCACCCGTTCGGCCAGGTCGGTGTAGGACAGGCGGCCGTCGGCGGTCAGCGCGGTGACGATGGCGCGGTCGATCTCCTCCACGGCGTGCAACCTACCCGCAAAAGCGCTCCCACGCGACGGCCCGGGGCACCGACGGTGCCGGTGGGTGACCGGGGGCACCGTCGGCAGTCGCGGAGTGCTGTCAGTCCCGGGCCAGGGAACGGGCGATGACCAGGCGCTGGATCTGGTTGGTGCCCTCCACGATCTGGAGCACCTTGGCCTCCCGCATGTACCGCTCGACGGGGTGGTCGAGGACGTACCCGGCGCCGCCGAGCACCTGTACCGCGTCGGTGGTCACCCGCATCGCCACGTCGGTGGCGAAGAGCTTCGCCTTGGCCGCCTCGATCGAGTACGGGCGACCGGCGTCGCGCAGCCGGGCGGCTGACAACAGCAGGGCCCGGGCGGCGGAGATCTGGGTGGCGTGGTCGGCGAGGGTGAACCCCAGCCCCTGGAAGTCGATGATCGCCCTCCCGAACTGCTGTCGCTGCCGGGCGTAGCCGACGGCGTAGTCGAGGGCCGCCTGGGCGAGGCCGACGGCGCAGGCGGCGATGCCGAGCCGACCGGCGTCCAGGGCGGACATCGCGATGGTGAACCCGCTCCCCGCTCCACCGATCAGCCGGTCGGCGGGGACCCGGGCGGCGTCGAAGACCACCTGGGCCACCGGTGACGAGCGCAGGCCCATGGTCCTCTCGGCGGTCTGCGGGTACAGACCGTCGGTGGCCCGGTCGACGAGCAGGCAGGAGATCCCCTTGGGACCGGGCCCGCCGGTCCGGCAGAAGACGTTGTAGAAGTCGGCGACCCGGGCGTGGGTGATCCACGCCTTGGTGCCGGTGACGGTGTAGGTGTCGCCGTCCTGGACGGCCCGGGTGGTCAGGGCGGCGGCGTCGGACCCGCCCTGCGGCTCGGAGAGGCAGTACGCCCCGAGCAGTTCCCCGTCGAGCATGTCCGGCAGGAGTTTGCGCTGTTCGTCGGTGCCGAACCGGGCGAGCGGATAGCACGAGAGGGTGTGCACGCTGACCGCCTCGGCCACCGCGAGCCACCGGCCGGCCAGGATCTCCAGCACCTGGAGGTAGACCTCGTAGGGCTGGGCTGCGCCGCCGTGCTCCTGCGGGTACGGCAGACCGAGCAGGCCGGCGCGGCCCAGGGTCCGCAGCACCTCGCGGGGGAACTCGGCCCGCTCCTCGTACTGCGCGGCCCGGGGGGCGAGTTCCCGGTCGGCGAGTTCGGTGGTGAGGTCGAGCAGGTCGTGGGCTTCGTCGGTGGGCAGGATCCGGTCGACAGTCACCGCACGAGCTTAACGGCCGTTCGGGTGCCGGCCCACCCCCCGGGTACGCAGTCTGACGGGCCGTGCGCCGTGTCCGGCGGTGTCGGCGGGTTGTGCGAGGCTGACGGTGTGGCAGACCGACCCCTGTTGCTCGTCGACGCGCCGAGCCTGTACTTCCGCGCCTACTTCGGGATCCCCGAGTCGGCGGCCCGCACCGCCGACGGCCAGCCGGTCAACGCGGTACGCGGGTTCCTCGACATGCTCGCCCAGCTCGTCCGTACCCGCCGACCCGACCGGATGGTCTGCGCGTTCGACTACGACTGGCGACCCCGATGGCGGGTGGACCTGCTGCCCTCGTACAAGGCGCACCGGGTCGCCGAAGCCGGCGGTGAGGTGGTCCCGGACACGCTGAGCCCCCAGGTGCCGATGGTGACGGAGGTGCTCACCGCACTGGGGATCTGCGCCGTCGGGGCGGACGGTTACGAGGCCGACGACGTCCTGGGCACCCTGGCCACCACGCAACCGTCGCCGGTGGAGGTGGTCTCCGGGGACCGGGACCTGTTCCAGCTCGTCGACGACGCCCGGCGGGTGCGGCTGCTCTACGTGGGTCGTGGGGTGGCCAAGCTCGACGACTGCGACGACGCGGCGGTCCGTGCCCGGTACGGGGTGCCTGCGGCGGCGTACGCGGACTTCGCGGCGCTGCGCGGGGATCCCAGCGACGGCCTGCCCGGGGTGTCCGGGGTCGGCGAGAAGACCGCGGCCCGGCTGCTCGACAGATACGGCGACCTGGACGGGATCCTCGCCGCGCTCGACGACGCCGGGTCCGGATTCGCTCCGGGGCTGCGCGCCAAGCTCGTCGCCGCCCGGGGCTACCTGGCGGTGGCACCGACGGTGGTCCGGGTGGCCCGGGACGTGCCCCTGCCGGAGCTGGCCACCGCGCTGCCGGCGGAGCCGGCCGATCCGGATCGGCTGATGGAGCTGGCGCAGCTGTGGAATCTGGCCGGGTCGTGTCGCCGGCTGGTGGACGCGCTCACCGACGCCGCCCGGTGACCCCGGTGCGACCCCGGCACCGGTTGCCGGGGTCGCACCGGGGTCAGCTCTGCGGCGGGGGCGGGTTGCGGCGGGACGGGAACTGGGCGCCCGGGCGGGCCAGGCTGGACCGGTGGCGGAGCCCGACCGGGTCCGGTGCGGCCTGGGGCGGCTGGGCGGCTGCCTCCCGGGCCTGCGCCGAGCGGGCGTCCAGGTAAGCCGCGGCGGCCCGGTCCTCCTCGGTGGGCGCGGCGATCAGCGCGTACACCAGGCCGATCACCACGAAGATGACGGCGAGGACGATCGGGGCGAGCAGGGTGCTGACCGTGGTGCCGCTGACCTCGCCGGTACGCGGGTGCAGGTGCACCGACAGGGCGCTCATCCCGGTGAAGTGCATCCCGTTGACCGCCACCCCCATCACCAGCGCGGAGCCGAAGATGGCCAGCGGGCGCCGGACGGTCATCGCGAGCCAGAGCGCCGCCGTGGCGGCCACCACCGCGATCACCACCGACATGACCACCCGGGTGGTGTCGTAGCCGAAGGTGCCGTTGAGCTGCATGGCCGCCATGCCGGTGTAGTGCATCGCGGCGACCCCGGCGCCGGCGAAGAGCCCGCCGACGAGGACCTTCGGCACGGTCAGCCGGCCGGAGCCGACGATCAGCAGGCCGATCCCGACGGCGACGACGGCGATCACGGTGCTCGCCAGGGTGATCGGGATGTCGTACCGGATCCGGGTGCCGGGTACGGCGAACCCGAGCATCGCCATGAAGTGCATGGACCAGATGGCGGTGCCGCCGAGGGCCCATGCGCTCAGCAGGCCCCACCAGAGGCGTTCCCGGCTGGTGCGGGCGGTGCGGATGCGTCCCGCGCAGACGAGGCCCAGCACCGACCCCAACACCGACAGCGCGTAGCTGAGCGCCGGTGTGATCCACCCGTATTCGAAATGACTGATCTCCGCCACGACGGCCCTTTCCCACAATGACGGCACGTGTTTGCCGGCCGCGCGCACATATGATCGCCGCCGCCCCGACCAGGCACAACAGCACCCCCTCGGTTATCCGGGGGGTGCTGTTGTGGTGACGCAACGATGCGTCGATTCTGCGGTGGGCGGGGGTCAAGGACTTACTTATGGGGATGTGCCGGAAAAGCGTCGGGGCGAAATGTCGGTGCCGGTGCCTCAGGTGGCGGCGTGGTAGGCCAGGACCCCCCGGTTGACGGCCGCGATCGCCTGCCGGGCGGTGGCCCGCAACTGCGTCGAGGCGCCGCCGGAGTCGGAAATCTGACCGAGGAGGTCGACGACCTGCCGGGCCCAGCGGACGAAGTCCCCGGCGGGCATCTCGCCGTCGACCTGGTGGCCGCTGGCCAGTACCTTCGCCAGCGTCTCGCCTCGGGCCCACCGGTAGATCGGCCAGGCGAACCCCAGGTCGGGTTCGCGGGTCACGGCCAGCCCCCGTCCCGCCTCGTCGGCCTCGATGCCGCTCCACAGCTTGAGCGTCTCGTCCACGGCGTCGGCGACGCCGCCGCGTGGCAGCGACGCCCGCTCGTCGGTGTCGCGGCGGGCCTCGAAGACCACCACCGAGACGGCCGAGGCAAGCTCCGCGGGGGACAGTCCGTCCCACACCCCGGACCGGAGGCACTCGGCGACCAGCAGGTCCGCCTCGCTCCAGATCCGCCCCAGCATCCGTCCCGCGTCGGTGACCGTCCCGTCTGCGGTGAGGTACCCCCGCCCGGTCAGCAGGGCGACGATCAGGTCGAAGGTGCGGGCCAGCGAACCGGTCCGCCCGGCGACGCGCTGGCGCAGCTCGTCGGTGTCCCGTTCGAGGCGACGTCGGCGTTCCGCCCAGCGGGCGTGCTCCTCCCGGTCCGGGCAGGCGTGGCAGGGGTGTCGGCGCAGCTCGCCACGGAGCTGGGTGAGCCGGTGGTCCTCGCCGTTGCCCCGGCCCCGGCTGCGGCGGCTGCCCCGCCGGTCCAGACCGGTGGCGCTGATCTGCGCGGCGAGGTCGCGTCGGGCGGCCGGGAGGCGGTGGTTGAAGTGCTTGGGAACCCGGATCCGGGCGAGGACCTCGGCGGGGGTGGTGAAGTCGGCGGGGGTGACCCGTCCGGCCCACCGGTCCTGGGTGAGCACCAGCGGTCGCGGCTCACCGAAGCCCCCGGTGGCCGGGTCGAGGACCACTGCCAGGCCGGCCCGGCGTCCCGAGGGGACCCGGATCACGTCACCGACGCGCAGCCGTTCCAGGGCGGTGACCGCCTGGGCCCGGCGCTGGTGCTGTCCCTCCCGGGCCAGGGCCCGCTCCCGGTCACCGATGGCCACCCGGAGGGCGAAGTACTCGTCGAAGTTCCCGTGGTGGCACTCGGCTTCGACGCCGTACGCCTCGACGGTCTCGGCGTTGCGCTGCACCTGCCGGGCCAGGCCGACCACCGACCGGTCGGCCTGGAACTGGGCGAACGACGACTCCAGCAGCGCCCGGGCCGGCTGCGCCCCGACGCTGCCGACCAGGTTCACCGCCATGTTGTACGACGGCCGGAAGCTGGAGCGCAGCGGATAGGTCCGGGTGGAGGCGAGGCCTGCCACGTGCCGGGGGTCGGTCTCCGGGGACCACACCACCACCGCGTGTCCCTCGACGTCGATGCCGCGCCGCCCGGCCCGCCCGGTGAGCTGCGTGTACTCCCCCGGGGTCAGGTCGACGTGGGCCTCCCCGTTGTACTTGACCAGCCGTTCGAGTACGACGCAGCGGGCCGGCATGTTGATGCCCAGGGCCAGGGTCTCGGTGGCGAAGACCGCCTTGACGAGGCCCCGGACGAAGAGCTCCTCGACGATCTCCTTGAAGGCGGGCAGCATGCCGGCGTGGTGGGCGGCCAGGCCGCGTTCCAGGCCGTCGAGCCACTGCCAGTAGCCGAGCACCGTCAGGTCCTCGCCGGGGATGGCGGTGATCCGGGACTCGACGACCTGGCGGATCTCGGTGCGTTCCTCCGGGGACGTCAGGCGCAGCCCGGCGGCGAGGCACTGCTGCACGGCGGCGTCGCACCCGGCCCGGCTGAAGATGAACAGGATCGCCGGGAGCAGCCCCTCCCGGTCGAGGCGGTCGACGATGTCCGGGCGCAGCGGGCCCTTCCAGCGGGGGCCGCGCCGGCCCCAGCCTGCCCCCCGCCCGTCGGCGACCTCCAGTCGACGCAGCGTGTCGCGGGTGTAGCGGAGCAGTTCGGGGTGGACGTCGTGTTTGCGGGCCGCGTCGGCGTCGTGGAACAGGTCGAACATCCGCTTGCCGACGAGCATGTGCTGCCACAGGGGCACCGGGCGGTGCTCGCTGACCACCACGGTGGTCTCACCGCGTACGGTGACCAGCCAGTCGGCGAACTCCTCGGCGTTGGAGACGGTGGCCGACAGGGAGACCAGGGTGACCGACTCGGGCAGGTGGATGATCACCTCTTCCCAGACCCCGCCGCGGAACCGGTCGGCGAGGTAGTGCACCTCGTCCATCACCACGTACGCCAGGCCGTCCAGGGTGCTCGACGCGGCGTAGAGCATGTTGCGCAGCACCTCGGTGGTCATCACCACCACCGGAGCGTCGCCGTTGACGGCGTTGTCCCCGGTGAGGAGGCCGACCTGGTCGGCACCGTAGCGCTCCACCAGGTCGTGGTACTTCTGGTTGGACAACGCCTTGATCGGGGTGGTGTAGAAGCACTTGCGCCGTTGCCCGGCGGTCGCCTCCGCCGGGGCAGGCCCCGACAGCGCCAGGTGGACGGCGAACTCACCGACCACCGTCTTGCCCGCCCCGGTCGGGGCGCAGACCAGCACCCCGCTGCCCCGTTCCAGGGCCTGGCAGGCCTCCCGCTGGAAGTCGTCGAGGTCGAACCCCACCCCCAGGGCGAACTCGTGCAACGCCGGAAACTCGTTGGCCTGCGCGGCGCGACGGCGCGCGGCGGCGTACCGCTCGGCGGGGCTCGACATGGCACCAAGATTAGTGCGTCCCGTCTCCGGCGGCCCCTCAAGGCCGTCCGGCGGACCCCACGAAGGGGGTCGGTAGGGTGCACGGCGTGTCGGATCATGCCGAACCACCCTCGTCCCGCGCCACCGAGCCGTACCGTCGCCCCGTCGCGGCGGTGCTCTTCGACTTCCACGGCACCCTCGCCCAGGTGGAGGAGGCGCACGAGTGGGTGCTGGCCGCCGCACGGGAGTGCGGGGCGACCCTGGACCGGATCAAGGCCACCTCGCTGGCGGATCGGTTGGTGACGGCCGGACGTGCGGGCGGTCCCCTGCCCGCCCGGGTGCCGCCCCGACTGGCCGAACTCTGGGCCGACCGGGACCTCTACGAGCACGCGCACCGGGCCGCGTACACCGGGTTGGCCGAGACCGTCGACGCCGGGATCGAGGGGTTCGCCGAGGCGCTCTACGACCGGGTCCTGCGCCCCGACGGGTGGGTGCCGTATCCGGAGACCCGGCCGGTCCTGGCCGCGTTGCGGGAGGCCGGGGTGCGGGTCGGGGTGGTCAGCAACATCGGGTTCGACGTCCGCCCCCTGTTCGCCGCCTGGGACCTCGACGGCCTCGTCGACGCGTACGCGCTCTCCTACGAGGTGGGGCGCTGCAAGCCCGACCCGGGGATCTTCCTGCGCGCCTGCGGGATGCTCGGGGTGGACCCGGAGGAGACGGTGATGGTCGGGGACACCCCTGCCGACGCGGGGGCGGTGGCGGCCGGATGTGCGGTGCTGGTGCTGCCGGCCGTCGGGCCGGGCCGACGCAGCGGGCTCGGCGCAGTGCTCGACCTGGCCGTTCGCCCGCCGACGGCGGAGGGTTAGCGGCGCTAGCGTCCCCCTGTGAGCGGTGTTGGCCAGCACTGCTTTCATGATCGCGTTATCGTCGCTGTCATGATCAGCGCCGCTCCGTCACGGGACCGCATCGTCCGGGCCGCAGCCGCCCTGCTCGTCGAGGGTGGACGGGCTGCGGTCACCACCCGGGCGGTGGGGCGGGCCGCCGGTGCGCAGGCCCCGACCATCTACCGGCACTTCGGCGACATGCGGGGCCTGCTCGACGCGGCGGCCAGCTACCGGTTCGCCGAGTACCTGCACGCCGAGGCCGCCGACGGCCCCGCCGGGGACCCGGTGGACGACCTCCGCCGGGGGTGGGACGTCCAGGTCGGATTCGGGGTGGCGGAGCCGGCCTGCCACGCCCTGATGTACGGCGACCCCGACCCCGGGCGAACCTCCACCGCCGCCCGGGTGGCCGCCGACATCCTGCACCAGCTGGTGCAGCGGGTCGCCGAGGCGGGACGGCTGCGCACCGCCGTGACCGGGGCGACAGCCGTCCTGCACGCCGCCGCCTGCGGGATCACCCTGGCACTGATCCGCACCCCGCCGGTCGACCGGGACCACGGGCTGTCCACCCGTACCCGGGAGGCGCTGCTCGCCACCCTGGTCACCGACTCCGTCGCCGCCCGCGCGCTGGCCACCCGAGGGGCCGACCCGGCCCGACACGCCGTCGCCCTGCGCGCCGCGCTGCCCGGTCTCACCCCGCAGCGCTTCACCCCGGCCGAGGCCGGCCTGCTCACCGAGTGGCTCGACCGGCTCACCCACCCCGCCGACCCGCCCGCGTCCCCGTGACCGCCGCACCGCCCCCTCAGCACAGCAGGCGCAGGGCACCCGGGACGGCGGTCACCGTGACGGGCAGGTCGAGGGCGCGTTCCCCGTCGACGTAGGTGGTGATCCCCTCGGCGGCCAGCTCCACCGTCCGGGCCCGGTAGGTGTGCACCAGCTGATGCTCCACATGGGTGCCCCGGTACAGGCGCGGCTTGACCCGCAGCAGGGTCCTCCTGTCGAACCGGCCGCCGACGACGACGTCGAGCAGCCCGTCGGTCAGGTCGGCGTGCGGGCAGATCCGCATGCCGCCGCCGTAGGAGGTGCCGTTGCCCACCGCCACCAGCACCGCCTCCACCCGCTGTTGCACCCCGTCCAGGCGCAGTGTGTAGCGGCGGGGCCGGAGTCGGGCCAGCTCCGCGAGGATCGCCAGGTCGTACCGGCGGGGTCCGCTGGGGAACCGCATCCGGTTGGCCCGTTCGCTGACGATCGCGTCGAATCCGGCGGCGAGCACCGTCGCGAACCACCGACCCGCGCCGTCGGGGCACGTCATCCGGGCCAGGTCCACCGGCCGGGTCCGCCCGGCACGCAGCGCCGCGACGACAGCGTCCGCCGCCGCCCGGGGATCGGCCGGCACCCCCAGATCGGCGGCGAGGTCGTTGCCGGTCCCCGCCGGCACCATCCCGAAGGGCACCCCGGCTCCGGCGACCGCCTGCACCGCGCGGTGCACGGTGCCGTCCCCGCCGACAGCCACCACGGCACCGGCCCCGGCCGTGACGGCGGCCCGGCACTCGGCCTCGGCCGCCTCGGCGGTCCGGGCGGTGAGCACCCGCACCGGGCGGTCCACGGCACCCAACCGACGCACCAGGTCGGGTAACAGGTCACGATGTCGGCCCCGGCCGGCCGACGGGTTGAGCAGGACGGCCACCGGGGCGTCGGCGCGGGACAGTCGGTCGGCGTCGGTCACGGCCAGCACCGTACCGCCGACCGACCGTCCACGGGGGGGCCGGTGATCAGGCGGTGGGCGTACTCGCGTCGGCGTAGCGCAACACCGCGCCGATGTCGTCACGCAGCGGCACCTGCTCCCGGTCGACCAGGACCAGCTGGGTTCCGGTGCCGACCACTGCCCGCAGCAGCGCCGCGTCCGCGCGTACCTCGACCGGGTCCTGGACACCGGCGGCGCGCAGCTCGGCCGCCTCCACCGCCAGGGCCATCGGGTCGTCAGGGGCCACCCAGAGCCGCTCGGTCGAGTCGGGAACGTCGGCCATCAGCACGGTGTCGGCCTGCCCCCGGCGCAACACGTCCACCACCGCCGACAGGCCGGCGCTGGCCCCGTCGTCGGCGCGCTGCGCCCGGAACCTGTCGACCACAGCCCGGGTGTACCGTTCGGCGACCTCGGTGACGGCGGTGTCGGTCACCTCGTCGAGCCCCGCCGGGTCCGCCCCCGGACCCCGGGAACCCAGGTCGGTCCGGACGGTCCGCTCCTGCCAGCGGACCGGGAGCTGCTCGACCACCTGCTGGGCCGCCCGGACGTCACCACCGACCACGATCGCCTCGGCGTCGACGGTCTCGGCCAGGTCGGCCGCCGCTGCGGCGACGTCACCGGCGTTACGCCGCCACGACTCCTGCGCTGCCTGCTGGAAACGGCTGTGCGACCAGCCACCGGCGTTGACCTTGCGCAGCGGCCACTGTTCGCCGCCGTCGACGGTCTGCTCCCGGGGGGTCCCGCCGACGCACCGCCCGGACAGGTCGGCTCCGGTCCGGTCGGCGAGCACCTGGACGTAGGGCACCTGCCGGCCCCGCTGGGCGACCAGCGGCATGGCGTGGGGCAGCGGCCCGTACGCGGCCACGTCGACAGGGGGCGGCGCGGCCAACGGCTCGACGAGCACCACCTCACCGTCACGGGCGAACATCGCCAGTCCGTGCCGCCCGGCCAGGAAGGGAGGTTGCCGCAGCGTGGTGTCGAGCGCGTCCAGGGTGGCCTGGTCGGCCCCCTCGGCGGTCAACTGCTCACGTAGGGCCCGCCAGCGCAGGTCGACCTCGTGACCGGCGTTCTCACCGGTCCGGCTGGCGTCGAGGTAAACCGAGGCCCAGGGGCCCGGCTCGGCGAACAGGGGACGGAGGAAAGCAAGCTCCATGACACACCTTTCGTCGGGTCCGTGGATCACCTCCTACCCCGACAGGGGGCGATCATCACGGACCTGCCGAAAACCGCTACGACCCGCTCCGGTGTTCGCCGGCGGGTCGTAGCGGTACGCGGGCGGTCAGGTCACGTCGTCGTACCGGCGCTCGATCGACGTCGGTGGGGTGACCGGATCCGGTCGGGCGATCGACTCGGGCGCGGCGACCGGGGCCGAGGCCTCGACGCGCTGACCCGCCGCTACCGGCTCCCGGTCGACGTCCAGGGGCGAGGCCGCGTCGTCGTCGACACCGGCGTACATCTCCTTGCCGCGCCCCTTGCGTCGGTCGTTGAGGAACGCCACACCCACCGCGACGAAGTAGAGCAGGCACAGGCACAACGCCAACAGGATCATGCCGAACGGACCGGGGTCGGGGGTGGCCACCGCCGCGAAGGCGAAGCAGATGAACACCACGACCCGCCACCAGCTGAGCAGTCGGCGGGCGCTCACCACCCCGGTGAAGTTCAACATCAACAGGGTGAGGGGGAACTCGAAGGCCACCCCGAACAGCAGGATCATGTTGGTGACGAAGGAGATGTAACGGGTCACCTCCAGTTGGGAGTCGGTGCCTGTGACACCGGCCTCCAACAGGAACGCCAACCCCTTGTCGACAACGAAGTACGCCAGCAGCGACCCGGCGGCGAACAGCGGGGCCGCGATGGCCACGAAGACGTACGCCCACTTGCGTTCGTGGCGGTGCAGACCCGGGGCGATGAACGCCCACAGCTGGTAGAGCCAGACCGGCCCGCCGAGGATCAACCCGACCCAGAGGGCGATCTTGAGCTTGAGGACGAACCCGTCCGCCGGAGAGAGCATCAGGAAGTTCTGACACTCCCCGTCGACTGTCATCCCGGGGAGTCGGCAGTACGGCTGCGCCAGCAGGTCGAACACGTCCTGGGCCACGACGAACCCGGCGATCAGCCCGACCGCCACCGCCAGGGAGGCACGGAACAGGCGGGTGCGCAGCTCACGGATGTGCTCGATGAGGGTCATCGAGCCGTCGGAGGCCCGCTCGAAGGTGCTCGGGCCGCGCTTCTTCAGGGCGAAGGCCACGGTGAGGCCCTTCGGTCAGTTGTCGCGGGTGCGCTGCACCGGGTCGACGACCGGGGGCGCGTACGGCTGCTGCTGGGGGGCGGCGTACTGCTGCTGCTGCTGCGGATTCTGCGGGTGGAACGGCTGGCCCTGCGCGGGCGGCTGCTGCTGCAACGGCTGGTAGCCGGCCTGCGCGTCGGCCTTGTCGGCCAGGTTGTCGTCGTCACGCAGGCTCTTCGTCTCGGCCTTGATGATCCGCAGCGACCGGCCGAGCGACCGGGCCGCGTCCGGCAGCCGCTTCGCGCCGAAGAGAAGGATCAGCACAACCACGAGAACGGCGATGTGCCACGGCTTCAGGGCGTGCATCGGAAGCTCCAGTCGCTCTGTGTCTCCACCAGGGTGGCTCGGCGACCATCGTACGTGCGAAACGGGGCCGTGCCATCCGCCGGTCGGGGTGGTTCGTCCCGGCCGGTGAAGTCTCGACCACGGTGGGATCTCCCGTCAACCACCTGCACCGCCCGGTGGGCAGCGACGCCGACCCCGCCCGAGGGGGTGCCGACTGTCAGCCACCCCGCTTGGCGTTGATCACGGCGATGCGGCGCTGGGCGGTGACGACCTTGTCCTGGAGCACCTCGGCCCGCTGTTGGAGCGCCTCGGCCGACACACGCAGCGCCTCCGCCTCGGCCGCCCGTCCCTGCAGGGTCGTCGCCGCACGGCGCAACCCGTTCAACCGGAGCAGCACCGGACGGGCGACCAGGGCCAGCACGACCAACGCGAACAACACCACCGCGAGCACGATCCACATCACCACCGGGTCAGCCTACCGACCGACGGCGGTCGGCGCCCGGCAGGCCGGGGCCCGCGGTTCACCCGGCGGCGGGAGCGGGCAGGTCGGTGTACGCGTCGAGAGCCGCGACGGCCTGGGCGCGTACCTGCTCGACGAGCTCGTCGGGGGCTACCACCGTGACGTCCGACCCGAGGCCCAGCACGAACCGGCGGGCCCAGCCGAGGTCGGTGACGCGCATCGAGACCAGCCACCGGTCCCCGTCACCCCGCTCCACCCGCTCGCAGGGGTAGTACTCGGTGATCCACCGCCCGCCCCGACCCACCCGCAGGGTGATCAGCGGCAGGTCGGGGGCGGGGCGGAACACCCCGTCGGTGAGATCGGTGCGACGGGCCTGCGACGGGACGGCGGCCACCTCGTCGAGTTCGGTGAAGGCGTCGATCCGGTCGGCCCGGAACAGGCGTACCGCCTCGGCCCGACGGCACCACGCCTCCACGTAGGCCCGGCCCTCGACGGAGAGCATCCGCAGCGGGTCGATGACCCGTTCACTGGTCTCGTCCCGGGCGGCGGTGTAGTACGTGATGGTCAACGCCCGACCCCGCTGCACGGCGTCGCGCAGCTCACGGACCCGCTCGTTGTCACCGGCCAGCCGGACCGCCACCGGGGCGCCGGCCAGGTCACCGACCGCATTCTCGATCTTGGCGAGAGCGCGTTCCACAGCGTCCCGGTTGGCCACCCCGGGGGTCTCGGCGAGCATCCGCAACGCCACCACCAGGGCCAACGCCTCGTCGGGGGTCAACCGCAACGGCCGGTCGATGCCCGCGTCGTAGGTGATGGTGACCCGGTCACCGTCGAAGGCCATGTCGATGAGGTCACCGGGGCCGTAACCGGGCAGCCCGCACACCCAGAGCAGCTCCAGGTCCTCACGCAGCTGCCGCTCGGTGACGCCCAGGTCCCCGGCCGCCTCGGCGATCTCGATACCGGGCCGGGCCAGCAGGTAGGGCACCAGGTTCAGCAACC
The DNA here is from genome assembly GCF_040300925.1 of Micromonospora sp. NPDC000207. Classification (NCBI taxonomy): domain Bacteria; kingdom Bacillati; phylum Actinomycetota; class Actinomycetes; order Micromonosporales; family Micromonosporaceae; genus Micromonospora; species Micromonospora sp. NPDC000207. The sequence continues at coordinate 25,130 of NZ_JBEPEQ010000030.1, read as the reverse complement.
GGGCGAGCCGGTCGGCGGAGGCCCGGGAGCCACCCCGGGCGGACGGGCGGGTCACCGGACCCCTCCGGCGGGCGCCAACTCGGCGTGCCGGGCGACGATCTCCCGGAGCCGGTGCACGACAGCGTCGCGGACCTCGGGAGGGTCGAGCACCCGCACGTCCGGGCCGTACCCGACCAGCTGACCGGCGAGGGACTCCGGGTCGGCGTACGGCAGGACCAACCGGTCGCCCTCCGGGCCGCTGCCGGACTGCACCGCCCAGCGCCGCAGACCGGCGGCCCGTCCGGGGGCGACCAGCACCGTCGCCCGACCGGTCCGCTCCACCGGCCCCGACCAGCGGGCCACGTGACTGATCAGATCCACCCCGACGGGCGGCTGGTAGGCGTCCGCCTTCGCGGCAGTGCGGACCGCGCCGACCATCCGGGACAGCCGGAAACACCGGGTCGCGTCCCGGTCCAGGTCGTGTCCGACCACGTACCAGCGGCCCCGCCAGCAGACCACCCCCCACGGCTGCACCCGGCGGCGGGTCGGTGCGTCCCGGTCGGGCGCCCGGTAGTCGAAGCTCACCTCACGCCGGTCCCGGGCGGCGGTGGTCAACGGGGCGAACGCGGGGTCGACAGTCACCATCGGTTCCAGGCCGAGGGTGGCCTGCGGGTCCACGTCCACCCCGGCCGCGCGCAGCTTCGCCAACCCGGAGGAGGCGGCGGCGGAGAGCCCGGCGTGCTGCCACAGACGGGCGGCGATGCCGACGGCGGCGGCCTCACCCGGGTCCAGCGGGATGTCGGGCAGGGCGTACTCGCGGGGGGCGATCCGGTAGCCGGGCTCGGCGTCGAAGACGCTCGCCGTCCCGGTCTCCAGGGGTACGCCCAGCTCCCGCAGCTCGGCCTTGTCCCGCTCGAACTTGCGCTGGAAGGCCTCGTGGTCCTTCGGATCGTCGGGGTCGTGCTCGTATCCGGGCACTGTCGCGGCGATCTGCGCGGCGGTCAGGAACCGTCGCGTGGACAGCAGGCAGATCACCAGGTTGACCAGGCGTTCGGTGCGGCTCCGAGACACGGCCCAAACGCTAGCAGCCCACCCGCACCCCCCACACACCCCACCGCCCCCTCCCCACCCCCCTGCCGCCCCCCCTGCCCCCGCCCTGCCGCCCCCTGCCGCCGCCGTCCTGCTGCGTCGATCAAGGGGTTTGCGTCAGATCGGAGCACGTCTCTGACGCAAACCCCTTGATCAACTCTGGAAGGGTCCGCCCCGGGGCCGGTGTGGTGGGTGGGACCGGCTAGCGTGCCGGGCTATGGTGCGATGGCGGTCCGGTACGGTCACGACAGTCCGCCGGCAGTGGACCGGGGCGACGGAACTCGAGGTACGGCTGGCCGACGGGACCCCGATGCGGGCCCTGGCCTACCCCCACCTGGTGGGCCACCCCGAGCCCGGGGACCGGGTGCTGCTCAACGCCGCTGCACTGCTGATGGGGCTGGGCACCGGCGGGTACGCCCTGGTCGTCGCGCTGCCCGACCGACTGCCGGCCGACCCGCCGCAGGTGGTCGACTCCCGCGACGCCGGACACCTGGTCAAGGCCCGCTACACCCCGTTGCAGCCGATCCTGCTCGGGGTCGACGAGGAGGCCTCCCCGCACCGGGAGGTGCTGGCCGCCGCCGACAGCCTCGACGGGATGCCGGTGGTCACCGCCGACCTGCACTCGGCGCTGCCGGCCGTCCTCGCCGGCATCCGCGCCGACGCCCCCGACGCCCGGGTGGCGTACCTGCTCACCGACGGCGGGGCGCTGCCCGCCTGGTTCTCCCGCACCCTGGACGGACTCCGCGACCACCTCGTCGGCACTGTCAGCGTCGGGCAGGCGTTCGGCGGCGACCTGGAGGCCGCCACCCTGCACACCGGGCTGCTCGCCGCCCGACACGTGCTGCACGCCGACGTCGCGATCGTCGCCCAGGGGCCCGGCAACCTCGGCACCGGAACCCGGTGGGGATTCTCCGGCGTGGCCGTCGGGGAGGCGGTCAACGCCGTCGCCGTGCTCGGCGGCTGGGCCGTCGGCTCCCTGCGGATCTCCGACGCCGACCCGCGCCCCCGGCACCAGGGGGTGTCCCACCACAGCCTGACCGCGTACGGGCGGGTCGCCCTCGCCCCCGCCGACCTTGTCGTCCCCGAGGGGCTCGAACCGGCGCTGGCCGCGCAGGTCGACGCCGCGCTCGCCGGGCTGACCGACAGACACCATGTGGTACGCGTCCACACCGACGGGCTGGACGCCGCCCTGCGCGCCGTACCGGTGACCCTGTCCACCATGGGCCGGGGACTCGACGCCGACCACGCGTACTTTCTGGCCGCCGCTGCCGCCGGCCGCCACGCGGTGGGCCTGCTCGGCTGACCGGGACTGCCGACGGCGGCGCGGGCGCACACCGGGTAGGGCGGGACGGCGGCCGGCCCGGCGGCAACGGCAGGCGATCGGGGCCACGGCGAGGAGCCTGGGGCGACCACGACGGGGATCCGCCGGGCGGCTACCGCCGGGAGCCTGCGGCGGGCGGGCGGCTCAGACCAGGAAGACCAGTGCCAGCCACCCGCCGACCATCGCCGCCAGGGCGACCGCCAACACCCAGGTGGGGACCGTGTACTCACCACGGCGGTTACGGGCGATCTCGTCGCGGATCCGCTCCCGACGACGGTCCACCCAGTTGCGGGGCTCGACGTCGTCACCGGGGCGGTCCGGAGGCTCAACACTCGTCATGACCCGACCAGCGTACCGGTGGTCGGTACGACGTCCACCGGTACGCCCGCTCGTCGTCGGCTCACATGCTGGCGATCAGCCGCTCGACCCGCTCGTCGTACGCCCGGAACGGGTCCTTGCACAGGACGGTCCGCTGCGCCTGGTCGTTGAGCTTGAGGTGCACCCAGTCGACGGTGAAGTCCCGGCGCTTCTCCTGGGCGTGCCGGATGAACTCGCCCCGCAGCCGCGCCCGGGTCGTCTGCGGCGGGGTCTCCTTCGCCTCGAAGATCTCCGGGTCGGTGCTGACCCGGTCCACCTGACCGCGCCGCTCCAGCAGGCCGTACAGGCCCCGTCCCCGCCGCAGGTCGTGGTAGGCCAGGTCCATCTGGGCCACCCGGGGGTGCGACAGCGGCAGGTCGTGCTTGCGCTGGTACCGCTCGATCAGCTTCAGCTTGGAGACCCAGTCGATCTCCCGGGCCACCGGGTCCAGGTCGCCGGTCTCCACGGCGCGCAGCACCCGACCCCACAGCTCCACCACCCGCTTGGCGGTCTGGTCCCCGCCCCGCCGCTCGACGAACTCGGTCGCCTTGGCCAGGTACTCCTGCTGGATGTCCAGGGCGCTGACCTCCTTGCCGGAGGCCAGTCGCACCTTGCGTCGCCCGGTGATGTCGTGCGACACCTCCCGGATCGCCCGGATCGGGTTCTCCAGGGAGAGGTCCCGCATCACCACCCCCGCCTCGATCATCCGCAGCACGATGTCGGCGGTGCCCACCTTCAGCAGGGTGGTGACCTCGTTCATGTTGGAGTCGCCGACGATCACGTGCAGTCGCCGGTACCGTTCGGCGTCGGCGTGCGGCTCGTCGCGGGTGTTGATGATCGGCCGGCTGCGGGTGGTCGCCGAGGAGACCCCCTCCCAGATGTGCTCCGCCCGCTGGGAGAGGCAGTACACCGCTCCCCGGGGGGTCTGGAGCACCTTGCCCGCCCCACAGATCAACTGGCGGGTCACCAGGAACGGGATCAGCACGTCGGCCAGCCGACCGAACTCGCCGTGCCGGGACACCAGGTAGTTCTCGTGGCAGCCGTACGAGTTGCCGGCCGAGTCGGTGTTGTTCTTGAACAGGTAGATCTCGCCCGCGATGCCCTCGTCGTGCAGCCGCTTCTCCGCGTCGACGAGCAGGCCCTCCAGGATCCGCTCACCGGCCCGGTCGTGGGTCACCAGGTCCACCACCGAGTCGCACTCCGGGGTCGCGTACTCCGGGTGCGACCCCACGTCCAGGTACAGCCGGGCCCCGTTACGCAGGAACACATTGCTCGACCGGCCCCACGAGACCACCCGCCGGAACAGGTACCGGGCGACCTCGTCGGGCGACAGCCGACGCTGCCCCCGGTAGGTGCAGGTGACGCCGTACTCGGTCTCGAGGCCGAAGATTCGCCGCTCCATGATGTGACACTAGCCGCCCGAGGCCCCGGATGGGCACTGCTCGCCCCCGGGGAAACCGCCCACACCGCCCGGACGACACCCCGAACGGGCGGCGTCGGCCCCGTCGACCGTCCACTTCGCCGCGACCGTCGGCGACGGCGACGGGCCGGAGGGGATCCCCTCCGGCCCGTCGTTCCCGCGACCTGCTACTTCTGCGGCGTCTCGCCGTCCTGCCCCTCCAGGTCGGCGGAGCCCGCCGACGAGGTCGGCTTCCCCGCCTCCTGAGTCGGCGTCGGCGGCGTGTCCGCCTTGCTCGACACCGTCGGCTCCGCGTCGCCGTCGAGCAGGGCGGTCAGCGCCGCCCCGGTGACCCGGCGGAAGGTCCGTCCCACCCGGCGTCGGTCCAGCACCGCCACCTCGAGCTGTTCGGCGGCGATGGTCCGGGCCGCGCCCTGCTCGCCCCCGACGCTGCTCAACGCCTGCACCGCCACCTTGACCGCCTCGCCGAGGGACATCTCCGGGCGGTGGTGGGACTTCAGCACCCCGGTGATCGCCTCGGCCTGACCGCCCATCGCCATCCGGCCCGGCTCGTCGTTGACCGACCCGTCGTAGGTGAGCCGGTAGAGCTCGTCGTCGGCGGCGCTGGCCCCGACCTGCGCCACGCAGATCTCCACCTCGAACGGCTTGGACTGCTCGGTGAAGATCGTGCCGAGGATCTGGGCGAAGGCGTTGGCCAGGGCGCGGCCCGTCACGTCCCGCCGGTCGTAGGCCAGGCCGTTGAGGTCGGCGGTACGGACCCCGAAGCGGCGCAGGTTCTCGAACTCGTTGTACCGGCCGACGGCGGCGAAGCCGATCCGGTCGTAGATCTCACTGACCTTGTGCAGGGCGCTGGAGAGGTTCTCCGCGACGAAGAGCACCCCGTCGTCGTAGCTCAGGACCACAGCGCTGCGGCCCCGGGCGATGCCCTTGCGGGCCAGCTCGGAGCGGTCGCGCATGATCTGCTCGGGCGAGGCGTAGAACTGCATGGCCACGGCGGCGGTTCTCCTTCAGGGCACGTGGGTGACGACTGGTTGCGGTGGACGGCGGCGGGCGTCAGCCGCCCGGGTTCTCCCGGCGGGCGGTGACCACGCTCTCGGCCAGCGCGGAGATCTCCTCCTCACCGAGGCGGTGGGTGCCCCCGGCCGTCGCGGTCATCACCACCGGGTAGATCCGGCGGATCAGGTCCGGCCCGCCGGTGGCCGTGTCGTCGTCGGCGGCGTCGTAGAGCGCGTCCACTGCCAGCCGGACTGCCTCGTCGACGGTGACGCCCGGCCGGTACCGCTTCTTCAGCGCCGACTTGGCGAAGATCGATCCGGAGCCGACCGCGTCGAAGCCGTACTCCTCGTAGGGGCCGCCGGTGACGTCGAAGCTGAAGATCCGGCCCGCCCGGGTCGGGTCGGTCGCGGCGAGGTCGTAGCCGGCGAAGAGCGGCACCACGGCGAGGCCCTGCATCGCCGCGCCCAGGTTGCCCCGGATCATCGCGGCCAGGCGGTTGGCCTTTCCGTCGAGGGAGAGCATCGCGCCCTCGATCTTTTCGTAGTGCTCCAGCTCCACCTGGAACAGTCGCATCATCTCCAGCCCGATCGCCGCCGAACCGGCGATACCGACCAGGGAGTACGCGTCGGCCGGGTGGACCTTCACCATGGTCCGCTGGGCGATCATGTTGCCCATGGTGGCCCGCCGGTCACCGGCCAGCACCACCCCGTCCGAGGCGGCGATGGCCACGATGGTGGTGGCGTGCGGCGACAGCTCGGCGGCCGTCCCGGGCGGTAGCGGCCGCCGTCCGGGCAGCATCTCGGGGGCGACCCGGCTCAGGAAGGTCGTGAAGGAGGACGTCCCCGAGTCGGTGAACGCAACTGGTAGACGCCCGGATGGATCGAAAGCCGCTGCCACGTGGTTCCTCTCAGGTACGTGATCGCCCCGGCCGGCCGCGCAGATCTGTCACGGCCCGGCCAGGACCACCGTTGCAGATGAAGCAGACTATCCCGCGCACCCGCCCGGCGCGATCATCGAGTCTCACTCGCCGCCTTTTTGGACGTAACCCCGCACGAACTCCTCGGCGTTCTCCTCCAGGACGGAGTCGATCTCGTCGAGGAGGTCGTCGACGTCCTCGGTGATCTCGGCGTGCCGCTCGGCGACCTCCGGGTTCGCCTCGGTGGTGACGTCCTCGATCTCCTCGGTCTCCCGGGACCGGCCCGACTGGGACTGCCCGCCGTCACGAGTGGCCATCTGGTGCCTCCTGCATGGTCGCTGTCACCTGCACGGTCTCCTGCGATGAACTTACCTCGCGGGAGCCGGTTGAAGACCCCCGCGAACGCCGCCGACGGGCCCTCAGCCGCCCGACAGCGACTCCAACAGGTCCTTGGCGCTCTCGCACCTGTCGAACAGCGCACCGACGTGCTGACGGGTGCCGCGCTCGGGCTCCATCATCGGAACCCGCACCAGCGACTCCCGCCCCACGTCGAAGATGACCGAGTCCCAGCTCGCGGCGACCACCTCGGAGGCGTACTGGCCCAGGCACCGGCCGCGGAAGTAGGCCCTGGTGTCCTCCGGGGGCTCGGTCATCGCGGTCCGGGTCAGCTCGGCGTCCAGCAGCGTCCTCATCGAACCGCGCTGCACCAGCCGGTGGTAGAGCCCCTTCTCCGGCCGGACGTCGGAGTACTGCAGGTCGACCAGTTGCAGCTTGTGCGAACCCCAGGAGAGGTTCTCCCGCTCCCGGTAGCCCTCCAGCAGACGCAGCTTCGCCACCCAGTCCAGCTCGTCGGCGCAGAGCATCACGTCGCGGCCGAGCCGGTCCAGGACCGCCTCCCAGCGGGCCAGGACGTCGAGGGTCTGCTCGTCGGCGTCCGCGCCGTACCGCTCGTCCACGAAGGAACGGACCCGCTCGTAGTACGCCCACTGCACGTCCAACGCTGTCAGTCGACGACCGTCGCGCATCCGCATCCGGTGGGTCAGCGACGGGTCGTGGCTGACCGCCCGCAACTCGCCCACCGGATCGGCGATGCCCAGGTCCGGGGTGAGGGCCTTCTCCTCGATCATGGTGAGGATCAGCGCGGTGGTGCCGAGCTTGAGGTACGTGGAGATCTCCGACAGGTTCGCGTCGCCGATGATGACGTGCAGGCGTCGGTACTTGTCGGCGTCGGCGTGCGGCTCGTCCCGGGTGTTGATGATGGGGCGCTTGAGGGTGGTCTCCAGCCCCACCTCCACCTCGAAGAAGTCGGCCCGCTGGGAGATCTGGAAACCGCTCTGCCCGCCGTCCTGACCGATGCCCACCCGCCCGGCACCGGCCACGATCTGCCGGGTGACGAAGAACGGCGTCAGGTACGCGACGATGTCGGCGAACGGCGTCTGGCGGCGCATCAGGTAGTTCTCGTGGGCACCGTAGCTGGCACCCTTGTTGTCGGTGTTGTTCTTGTAGAGGTGGATCGGTTGGGTGCCCGGGATGGTGGCGGCCCGCCGGGCGGCCTCGGCCATCACCCGCTCCCCCGCCTTGTCCCACCGGACCAGGTCGAGGGGGTTGGTCACCTCGGGCGTGGAGTACTCGGGGTGGGCGTGGTCGACGTAGAGCCGCGCACCGTTGGTGAGGATGACGTTGGCCAGCCCGAGGTCCTCGTCGGCGAGCGCCTCCGCCGGGTCGTACACGGCGCCCGAGTAGGTGAAGCCCCGGGCGTCGCGCAGCGGCGACTCCTCCTCGTAGTCCCAGCGGGCCCGGCCGCCACGGTTGAGTTCCGGGCGCGCCCCGTAGGCGTTGACCACCTGCGAGGAGGTGACCATCGGGTTGGCACCGACCTGACCGGGCACGGAGATGCCGTACTCGACCTCGGTGCCCATGATCCGTCTCACGCTCATCGAAATACCCGTTCCGCTCGCCCGACCGGTCCCCCGTCATGTCGAGCGTAGTCCGCGCGGGACGCGATGGTGAGGTGGCGGCCGGACGGCGGGTCGCCGCCGCCGGGGTCGGCCGGTCCTGCCGGTACGCGCGAGGCCCGCGACGCGATGCGTCGCGGGCCTCGTCGGTGTCGACTCAGAGGTACTGGCCGGTGTTGCTGGCGGTCTCGATCGACCGGCCGGCCTCCGCGCCCTTGCCCCCGGAGACCAGCGTACGGATGTAGACGATCCGTTCGCCCTTCTTGCCGGAGATCCGGGCCCAGTCGTCGGGGTTGGTGGTGTTGGGCAGGTCCTCGTTCTCCCGGAACTCGTCGACGCAGGCGTCGAGCAGGTGCTGCAGACGCAGCCCCTTGCGCCCGGAGGTGAGGAACTCCTTGATGGCCATCTTCTTGCCCCGGTCGACGATGTTCTGGATCATCGCGCCGGAGTTGAAGTCCTTGAAGTACAGGACCTCCTTGTCACCGTTGGCGTAGGTGACCTCGAGGAAGCGGTTCTCCTCGGTCTCCGAGTACATCCGCAGCACCACCGCGTCGATCATGGCCGCGACGGTGGCCTGCGAGTCGCCGCCGTGCTCGGTCAGGTCGTCGGGGTGCAGCGGCAGCCCGGAGAGGATGTACTTGGAGAAGATGTCCTTGGCCGCCTCGGCGTCCGGACGCTCGATCTTGATCTTGACGTCGAGCCGACCCGGACGCAGGATCGCCGGGTCGATCATGTCCTCCCGGTTGGAGGCGCCGATGACGATGACGTTCTCCAGCCCCTCCACCCCGTCGATCTCGCTGAGCAACTGGGGGACGATGGTGTTCTCCACGTCCGAGGAGACCCCGGATCCCCGGGTCCGGAAGATCGAGTCCATCTCGTCGAAGAACACGATCACCGGAGTGCCCTCACCGGCCTTCTCCCGAGCCCGCTGGAAGATCAACCGGATGTGCCGCTCGGTCTCGCCGACGTACTTGTTGAGCAGCTCGGGACCCTTGATGTTGAGGAAGAAGCTGGTGTGCCGCTCCTGACCCAGCCGCTCGGCGATCTTCTTGGCCAGCGAGTTGGCCACCGCCTTCGCGATCAGGGTCTTGCCGCAGCCCGGCGGGCCGTACAGCAGGATGCCCTTGGGCGGACGGAGCTGGTGCTCCCGGAAGAGATCGGCGTGCAGGAAGGGCAGCTCCACCGCGTCGCGGATCTGCTCGATCTGCGACTGGAGGCCACCGATGTCCTCGTAGTCGACGTCGGGCACCTCCTCTAGGACCAGCTCCTCGACCTCGCTCTTCGGGATCCGCTCGTAGGCGTACGCCGAGCGGGGCTCGATCATGAGCGAGTCACCGGCCCGGATCGCGCTCCCGATCAGGGTCTCGGCGAGGTGGACGATCCGCTCCTCGTCGGAGTGGGAGACCACCAGGGCCCGGTCGGACGAACCGCCGGAGGGGTTCTCCAGCAGCTCCTTGAGCATCACCACCTCGCCGACCCGTTCGTAGCCGAACGCGTCGACGACGTTGAGCGCGTCGTTGAGCAGGACCTCCTGCCCGCGTTGCAGCTCGGTGCCGTCCAGCGAGGGCGAGACGGCGACCCGGAGCTTGCGCCCACCGGTGAAGATGTCCACCGTGTCGTCGTCGTGCCGCGTCAGGAAGACGCCGTAGCCGCTCGGCGGCTGGGCGAGCCGGTCGATCTCCTCCTTGAGCGTCACGATCTGCGCGCGAGCCTCCTTGAGGGTGCTCACGAGCCGGTCGTTGTTCTCGGTCAGCCGCGCCAACTGCGCCTGGGTGGCCGTCAGCCGCTCTTCGAGCTGACGGACGTGTCGGGGGCTTTCGGTCAACTTGCGCCGCACCAGAGCGAGTTCCTCTTGGAGAAACGCGACCTGCGTGGAGAGATCGTGGGCCTCCTTCTCCCACCGTGCGGCGCGCGAGTCCGCGTCGTCACTGCGTGCCACGTCCCACCTCCCCGGGGGGCTTGAACGTACTTGCCTAACACTAGCCGCTGTGAGGCCGATTCGGTCCCACGCAACGCCCTCGTCACTGAACCTTGATCGCCACGACCCGTCCGGGGGCCGCCCGTCGGCACCCCGGCACCCGGGGACGGGCCGGGCGGACACCCGGCCCACCACCGGGGTTGACCTGGGGCGGGGCCGACCGGGACAGAGTCGCGGCGACGCCGGACCCCGACGGCCGGAGGCCACCGGGGGTGGCGAGGGAGGGAGTGACGGGTCCCCGTCACGACCGGGTCGACCGACCCCTCCCGGCGCGGGAAGGGGCCGACGGGGCGGGGGGCCGGGCTCGGGGTACGGTCGAAGTCGTGGAACGCGAGAAGATGGGGGTGCGCCGGTGACCGAGGTCGCTACCGACCAGTTGCAGGTCTGGGTGGACCAGGACCTCTGCACCGGCGACGGGCTCTGCGTGCAGTACGCGCCGGAGGTCTTCGAGTTCGACGTGGACGGCCTGGCCTACGTCAAGGGTCCCGACGGTGAGCTGCGGCAGGCTCCGCAGAGCCGGGTGGCCGTCCCCGAGCACCTCCGACTCGAGGTCATCGACTCGGCGAAGGAGTGCCCGGGCGAGTGCATCCACGTGGTCCGGGGCGGCGACGACGTCGAGGTGGCCGGCCCCGACGCCCAGGACTGACCCCCGACCCGTCCGACCGTCACCGGTCCCCGCCGACCCGGTCCCGTCCGCCCGAGGTGGTCACCCCGGGCGGACGTTCCCTCGGACGGGCCCCTACAGCAGTGGGCGGCCGTTCGACGGCCCCTACAGCAGTGGGCGGCCGACCACCGAGGCGACGAGCCGGGCGAAGTCCTCCAACCGGGCGATCTGCCCGGCTCCCCCGTCGTCGAGGGTCTTGCCGAACCGCAACGCGTCGTGCCGGGGCGTACCGACTGTCTCGTCCCCCGGTGGGGCCTCGTCGAGCGAGGTCAGCAACAGGTACACGTCGACGCTGTCGACCCGGATGGCACCGGTGTCGGTGCGGGTCAGCCGCCGACGGCAACCGACCTCGGTAACCGTGGAGACCGGCACCACCCGCAGGGAGGAGGTCATCGCACCGGCCGGACCCTCCCCGGGCGGGACGTCCTCGCCGTGCCACAGGATGAGTCGGCTGCCGTCGCAGACCACCACCTCCTGCCACACCCCGTTCACCTCGTTGACGAAGCGTTCCAGGGTGAAGCCCAGCACCGAGGCGCCCTGGAGCACCCCGCCGAGCGCCTCCAGTGCCACGTCGGGGTCGCGCAGGTAGGCCCGGGTCGCCGACTCCAGGTCCTGGTAGGGCGACCAGTCCGGGAACACCGCCGGCACCTCGCCGCCGTCGAAACCGGGCAGGTTCATCGGATGACCTCCGCCACGCCGGTGCGCGGGAAGTGCCCCTGCCCGCCGGGTCGGATGACTCGCTCGGTCGACACGTCGACGCCCAGGCTGGCGGTCACGGCCGGTCCAGCTCCACGGCGGGGTCGGTAGCGGTGTCGGCACCGTCGCGGGCGATCGCGGCCTGCCGGGCCGCGTCCGCCTCGCGCAACGCCTGACGCCGCTGGACGTACGCCTCGGTGCCCTTGCTCGGCTTGCGCCGCCGGGGCGGTGCGGTGACCCCGGGGGCGAGCTTGCGGGCGGACACCAGGAACGCGGTGTGGGCGATCATGCGGTGGTCGGGGCGGACGGCGAGCCCCTCGGCGTGCCAGTCCCGGACCATGGACTCCCAGGCCCGGGGCTCGGTCCAGCCACCCCGTTCCCGTAGCGCCTCCACCAGCTCGGACAGCTGGGGGGTGGTGGCGACGTACCCGATGAACACGCCGCCGGGCAGCAGCGCCCGCTCGACCATGTCGAGGGTCTCCCAGGGGGAGAGCATGTCCAGGATGATCCGGTCGAAGCCGGTCTCCGGGCAGTCGGCGACGTCCCCGACGTGCAGGTGCCACGCGGGGTGGGGCCCGGCGAAGAAGCTCTCGACGTTGCGGCGGGCGATCTGGGCGAAGTCCTCCCGGACCTCCCAGGAGTGCAGCTCCCCCTCGGCGCCGACGGCGCGCAGCAGGGAACAGCTCAACGCACCGGAACCGGCACCGGCCTCCAGGACCTTCGCCCCGGGGAAGATGTCGCCCATGGCGACGATCTGGGCGGAGTCCTTCGGGTAGATCACCTGGGCGCCGCGCGGCATGGAGAGCACGTAGTCCGACAGCAGCGGACGCAGGGCGAGGTACGCGGTGCCGCCGCCGGAGGTGGTGACCACGCTGCCGTCCGGCAGGCCGATCAACGCGTCGTGTTCCAGGATGCCGCGATGGGTGTGGAACGCCTTGCCCACCTCCAGGGTGACCGTGTGCATCCGCCCCTTCGGGTCGGTCAGCTGCACCCGGTCGCCGGGCCGGAAGGGGCCACGGTGCACCGGTGTCAACGCCGGGGCGGGGCCGGACACCGGGGTGCCCGGATCGGTCGGGGTCGCAGGGGGGTGAACGGTCACGTGTTCAACTTCCGTGAGGTTTCGGGTTCCGTCGTGGTTCGAGAAGCTGCGCGAGGTCGGCGATGTGCAGGATGCCGACGACATTTTCACCTGCCGTCACGACGTACTGTGCGGCCGGGTGGGTCTGCACGGTCTCCATCACCCGTTCGCCGTCGAGATCCACCGGCATCGTCGGCAGTCCGGACAGCGAACGGGCCACCGCGTCGACAGCCAGCCAGGGTCGACGCTCCGCCGGCACCGCGGCGGCGGCCACCGGGTCGACCACCGCCAACGGCCGACCGGCCGAGTCGGTGACGGTGAGCGCCGTCCCGGGGGACTGGGCGTCGCGGCGGCGCTGCGCCTCGGCCAGCGGGGTGCCGCTGGGGACCGGCAGCAGCGGCTGGGCCAGTCGGGTGAGGTCGATCAGCGGGAAGCGCCGACTGACCCGGGCCACCCGGATCGACTGCCCGGCGCCGCGCCAGAGGGTCAGGGCGACGAGCAGCATCAGGGGCAGCGCGAGGGGGGCGAGGACCCCGCCCACCACCAGCAGGGTCACCGCCACGGCGGTGCCCGCAGCGACCGCCCGTCCGATCCAGCCGGCGACCTCGGTGCCGACGTGCCGGTCCCTGGTGACCGCCCAGACCGCCGCCCGCAGCGCCCGGCCGCCGTCCAGCGGCAGGCCGGGCAGCAGGTTGAACACCGCGACGATGACGTTGCTCACCGCCAGCTGGAAGGCGAGCTGGTTGAGCACCGTCCGGTCGGGCAGGGCGATCGTGGCGGCGGTGGCGGCCACCCCGAGCACCGCCGAGACCGCCGGGCCGGCGAGGGAGACCAGCAGGTCGACCCGGGGGTTGGGGGCGTCGCGGTCCATCTCGGTGTAGCCGCCGAGCAGTTCGAGGGTGATCCCGCGTACGCCGATGTGGTAGCGGCGGGCGGTGAGGGCGTGGCCCAGTTCGTGCAGCAGCACCGAGCCGAGCAGCGAGACCACGAACCCGAACCCGATCAGGTAGCCGCTGAGCTGGGACAACCCGAGTTGGTGGCGGACGAACTCGCCGTACACGACGGTGACCAGCAGGGCCAGCAGCAGCACCGAGGCGTGGAGGTACAGCGGGACGCCGAGGACCCGGCCGACGCGGAGTCCGCTCTGGTGGTCACGACGGCGGGAGGTTTCCGATCTCTGCTGCACCTGCTCGATGCTACGGACCGACGCCCGGGGCCCGACGTCCACGGCGCGCCGCTGTCACACCCGTGCCCTACCCTTTGCGGACATGACGGCGGAACCGGTGATCATCGCCCAGCCCCCGGCCACGACGGAGGTCCCGGCCACGGTCCGGGCCTCGCTGTCGCCGTCGCGGGCTGCGGACTTCAAGACCTGTCCCCTGCTCTACCGGCTGCGCAGCATCGACCGGCTACCGGAGCGCACGACCGTGGAGCAGGCCCGCGGCACGCTGGTGCACGCCGTGTTGGAGCGGTTGTTCGACCTGCCGGCGGCCGACCGGACCCCGACGGCGGCCGGGGACCTGGTGGCCCCGCAGTGGGACCGGCTGGTCACCGAGGAACCGGAGCTGGCCGACCTGTTCGACGGTGCCGAACCGCAGGCCGGCGAGGATTTCCTCAGGTCGGCCACCGCACTGCTGGAGGGCTACTTCACCGTCGAGGACCCGCGTCGGTTGGAGCCGGCCGAGCGGGAGGCGTTGATCTCCGCCGTGGTCGACGACGAGCTGTTGATCAGGGGTTACCTGGACCGTCTCGACGTGGCACCCGACGGCGCGCTGCGGGTGGTCGACTACAAGACCGGCGGGGCGCCCCGGGAGGCGTTCGAGGCCCGGGCGTTGTTCCAGCTGAAGTTCTACGCGTTGGTGCTGTGGCGGACCCGGGGGGTGGTGCCCCGGGTCCTGCGCCTGCTCTACCTGCGCGACGCCGAGGTCTGCGACTACACCCCGGACGCCGAGGAGCTGGCCCGCTTCGAGCGGACCGTGGTGGCGTTGTGGCGGGCGATCGAGCAGGCCACCGAGCGGCAGGACTTCCGTCCCCGGCCGAGCCGGCTCTGCGACTGGTGCAGCCACCAGGCGCACTGCCCCAGTTTCGGCAACACCCCGCCGCCGTTCCCGGTGACGGCGGCCCCGGCGGGACCGCTGCCCGACGCCCGAACCGCTGCCACCGAGGCGGTTCCGGAGGAGTGAGTCTCCTTCTCACGGATGAGGACGGAGTCACCGTCGGCGACGATCACTTCGCGGTGTGGGCGGTTAGCGTCGCGGTATGACCGTCACGCCCCGGCAGTTCCTGCGCCGGCATCCGCTCGCCGCGGATGCCGGCCTCGCCGGGGCGTTGGTGCTGTTCGACGTGGTGTTCACCCTGGTCGGCCCCGAGGATCTGTGGGTGCGCCCGCTGTCGGAGAGCTGGCTGTGGAGCGTGCTGTGCGCCCTGCCGGTGGTGGTCCGGCGACGCCTGCCGGTGGTGGCGATCGGGTCGGCCCTGGCGTTCCTGGCCCTGCCGGTCTGGCTGGACCGGGTCCCGGGCACCCAGGGGCTCACCTTCGTGGTGCTGACCTACACGGTGGCGTCGAGCTGGCCGGCCCGGCGGGCGGCGGTGGCAGCGGTGGCGCTGTGGGTGCCGGTGCTGCTGCTCGTCGGGTTGGTGCCGCTCGCCAACCGGATGGGGGTCGGCAGCGCGTACCTGGTGATCAACAACCTGTTGACCGGGCTGGTGTCGTACACGGTCGGACGGGCGGTGCACGCCCGGCGGGCGACCCTGGCGGCGTTGCGCGAGAGGGCCCGGGTGGCGGAGGAGAACCAGCGGACCCTGGCCGAGCAGGCAGTGACGCAGGAGCGCGGCCGGATCGCCAGGGAACTGCACGACATGGTGGCCCACCAGGTGAGCGTGATGGGGGTGCTGGCCACCGGGGCGCGTCGGATGCTGCGTCGGGACCCGGACGCCGCGGACGAGGCGATCGCCACGATCGAGGGCACCAGCCGGGCCACACTGCGGGACATGCGTCGGCTGCTGGACGTGCTGCGCTCCGACGCGGAGCCGACCGCCGAGCTGAGCCCGCAGCCGGGTCTGGCCGGCATCGAGGCGCTCGTGGACCAGGCCCGCGAGACCGGGTTGCCGGTGACGCTGCGGGTGGAGGGCGACCCGGTGCCGGTGCCGGAGGGGGTCTCGTTGGCGGTGTACCGGATCGTCCAGGAGGCGCTCGCCAACGCCGTCCGCCACGCGGGTGCGGCCACCGCGCAGGCCCTGTTGACCTTCGGCGACGGCCACCTCACCGTCGAGGTGACCGACACCGGCCGGGGGGCGGCCCCGACGGCGATCGGGACGGGGCACGGGCTGGTGGGGATGCGGGAGTGGGTGGGGCTCTACGGTGGGACCCTGCACACCGGCCCCCGGACCGGCGGTGGCTTCCGGGTGTACGCACGGATCCCGGTGGAGCAGACGGACGAGGCTCCGGCAGGGGCGGGCAGGGACGGGGAGACGAGATGACCGATCAGGTGACGTCGGGGCGACCGGTCCGGATCCTGCTCGCCGACGACCAGCCGCTGTTGCGTACCGGGTTCCGGATGGTGTTGGGGACCGAGGACGACCTGGACATCGTCGCCGAGGCCGGCGACGGGGTCGAGGCGGTGGACCTGTCCCGTCGGCTGCTGCCGGACGTGGTGTTGATGGACATCCGGATGCCCCGGATGGACGGGGTGGCGGCCACCCGGGCGATCGTCGAGGCGAAGCTGCCGGTCCGGGTCCTCATCCTGACCACGTTCGACCTCGACGAGTACGTGGTGGGGGCGCTGCGGGCCGGGGCCAGCGGGTTCCTCGCCAAGGACGTACCCGCAGAGGACCTGGTGGCGGCGATCCGGACGGTGGCCGGGGGCGACGCGGTGGTCGCGCCGCGCATCCTGCGGCGGTTGTTGGACCGGTTCGCCGGGGCCCTGCCGGATCCGTCGTCGGGGCCACCGAAGACCCTCGACGGGCTGACCGAACGGGAACGGGAAGTGCTGGTGCAGGTCGCCCGTGGCCTGTCCAACGCCGAGATCGCCCGGGAGCTGTCGGTCAGCGAGACGACGATCAAGACCCACGTCGGACACGTGCTGACCAAGTTGGGGCTTCGTGACCGGGTCCAGGCTGTGGTGCTGGCGTACGAGTCGGGTCTGGTCCGGCCGAAGGCGTGACGGTGCCGCCGCAGCCGACGGCGGTGCGCGGCGGTGCCGGACCGGAACCGGCGTCGGAGGGTTGCCGGGCTGACCTACGGTGATCAAAGGCGGTCGAGGGAGGTGACTCTCCCCGGCTGCCGGGACGGCCGCACCACCGTGCGGCAGGCAGCGGGCGGCCGGACCGTCAGGGACAACCCTGAGCCGGCATCGGGGCCGACCCGCAGCGGAAAGTCCGCCCCGTTTCGGCCCTGGGTCGGACTTCTCGGCCGTCCGCAGGCCCGAGGATGAAACAGGCTGCGCCGCCCGGTGCGACGGCGCGGATGACCGTGAGGAACAGCAGAGGGAGATGACGTGACCGCGACGGTAGGGAGCCAGGCGCAGACCGCCGCCCGGGCGAACGACGTCTGGAAGGTGTACGGCAGCGGGGAGGCGCAGGTCGCCGCGCTACGGGGAGTCAGCGTCGAGTTCGAACGCGGTCGGTTCACCGCGATCATGGGGCCCTCCGGGTCCGGCAAGTCGACGTTGATGCACTGCCTGGCCGGGCTGGACTCGGTGAGCCGGGGCACGGTGACCATCGGGGACACCACGGTGACCGGGCTGAACGACGCCGGGCTGACGAAGCTCCGGCGCGACCAGGTCGGCTTCATCTTCCAACAGTTCAACCTGTTGCCCACCCTGACGGCCAGGGAGAACGTCCTGCTGCCGCTGTCGATCGCCGGGCGCAAGCCGGACCCGGACTGGTACGACACGGTGATCGCGACGGTGGGGCTCGCCAACCGGCTGGACCACCGACCGGCGCAGTTGTCCGGCGGTCAGCAGCAGCGGGTGGCGTGTGCGCGGGCGCTCGTGGGCCGCCCCGAGGTGATCTTCGCCGACGAGCCGACCGGCAACCTGGACTCCCGTTCCGGGGCGGAGGTGCTGCGGTTCCTGCGGAACTCGGTCCGTGAACACGGGCAGACGATCGTCATGGTCACCCACGACCCGACGGCCGCCGCGTACGCCGACCGGGTGGTCTTCCTGGCCGACGGACAGATCGTCACCGAGTTGATCGAGCCGACCGCGGACACCGTCCTGGACACGATGAAGAAGCTGGACACCCCCACCGAGGTGGACAGCTGATGCTGCGGGCGACTCTGAAGAGCCTCTTGGCCCGGAAGGTACGGCTGATCCTTTCCGGCCTTGCCGTGGTGCTGGGCGTCATGTTCGTCTCCGGTGCGTTCGTCCTGACCGACACCCTGAGCCGCACCTTCGACCAGGTCTTCGCCGACGCGTACGCCGAGGTGGACGTCAACGTGGCGAGCAAGCCCAACGTGCAGGTCTCCGAGGCGGAGGGGGCCCCGGTCAATCCGCCGTTCCCGGCCGAGACGGTGCAGGAGATCCGGGCGGTGCCGGGGGTGGCCGACGCGGTCGGGCTGGCGCTCGCCGACGGGGCCCGGCTGATCGGCGGCGACGGGAAGGTGGTCGGCTCGTTCGGGCCACCGCAGCTCGGGCAGAACTGGATCGGCGAGTCCGACGTGGTCCAGCTGCGGGAGGGGCGTGAGCCGCGCGCCGACGACGAGATCGTGATCAACGCCGGGTTGGCCCAGGCCGGGAAGGTGAACGTCGGCGACCGGGTCGGGGTGCTCACCCTGGAACCGAGGCGGGACTTCACGGTGGTGGGGGTCTTCGGCTACAGCGGCGGACGGGACTCCATCGGCGGATCCAGTGAGATCCACTTCACCACTGCGGTGGCGCAGGAGCTGATGCTCGGCGAGACCGGCACCTTCAACAGCGTCTCGGTCACCGCCGCCGACGGGGTGTCGGACACCACCCTGCGTGACGACCTGGCCGCCGCCCTCGGCGACCGGTTCGTGGTGAAGACCGGCGAGGAACTGTCGAAGGAGATGTCGGCGGCCTTCGAGGAGGGGCTGACCTTCTTCAACCGGATCCTGCTGGGGTTCGCGGCGGTGGCGCTGCTGGTCGGGACCTTCCTGATCCTCAACACGTTCTCGATCATCGTGGCTCAGCGCACCAAGGAGCTGGCGCTGCTGCGGGCGGTCGGGGCCAGCGGGAGACAGATCATCGGCTCGGTGGTGCTGGAGGCGGTGGCAGTGGGTCTGCTCGCCTCGGTGTTCGGCCTGGCGGCCGGGGTCGGCGTCGGTGCCCTCCTGGCGTACCTGTTCGGGCAGTTCGCCGGCGGGCTGGAACTGGCCGGGATCGGGGTGCCGGTGAGTGCCGTGGTCGGCGCGTTCGGCGTCGGCCTGCTGATCACCGTGGTGGCGGCGCTGCTGCCGGCGCTGCGGGCCGCCCGGATCCCCCCGATCGCGGCGATGCAGGACGTGGCCACCCCGGACCGACCGCTGACCAGGGTCACCGTCAGCGGAGCGGTGATCACCGGCGCCGGTGCGATCCTGCTGGCGCTGGGGTTGACCGACAACGCGGGCGGCAGCGCCCTGGCGGTCATCCTCGGTGGGGTGCTGGCCACCTTCATCGGGGTGGCGTTGCTGACGCCGCTGCTCAGCCGCCCGGTGGTCGCCCTGCTCGGCGCGGTCTTCAGTTTCACGGTGCCGGGCAAGCTCGGCCGGCTCAACTCCGGCCGCAACCCGCGTCGGACCGCCATCACCGCCGCCGCCCTGATGGTCGGCATCGCGCTGGTGACCGGGGTGACGGTGATCCTCGACTCGGCCAAGAGCAGCCTGAGCGGGCTGGCCCAGGACAACCTCCGGGCCGAACTGGTCATCGCCGGTGCGCAGAGCGGCCCCCGGCCACCGAGCTTCGACCGGGACGTGCTCACCGAGGCGGCCCAGATCCCCGGCGTACGCCTGGCCGACGGCGAGTACGGCGACATGGCAGTGGTCGACGGCCAACGGACCTGGGTCGCCGCCAGCAGCGAGCCGGCCGCCCTCCGGCAGATCTTCGGCGCCGAGCCGGTCGCCGGTGACATCGACCGGATCGGGGCGGACCAGATGCTGGTCCGGTCGGAGACGGCGACGGGGCGCGGCTGGTCGGTCGGGTCGACGGCGACGGTGCAGTTGGCCCGGGGCGAGGCCCGCACCTTCACCGTCAGCGGCATCTTCACCAGCGAGGTCTTCACCAACCCGGTGGTCCTGCCGGAGAGCGTGACCGCCGACTTCACCATCCCGAACCCGATCCAGGGGTTCGTGCAGCTGGAGTCGGGCACCGCTGTCGACGAGGTCCTGCCCCGGGTGGAGGCGCTGCTCGCCGACAGCCCCGAGGTGTCGGTGGCCGACCGGGACGCCTTCATCGAACAGCAGGCAGGTCAGCTCGACACCCTGCTGACGATGATCCAGATCCTGCTGGCGTTGGCCATCGTGATCGCCGTCCTGGGGATCGTCAACACTCTGGCGCTGTCGGTGCTGGAGCGGACCCGGGAACTGGGGCTGCTGCGGGCGATCGGGCTGCGCCGGGGACAGACGATGCAGATGATCACCGTCGAGGCGGTGGTGATCTCGGTCTTCGGGGCGCTGCTCGGGGTGGTCGTCGGCACCGGACTCGGCGCGGCAGTGGTCCGGGCGCTGCGCGAGGACGGCATCACCGACCTGGTCCTGCCCTGGACCCAGATGGGGATCTTCCTGGGGCTGGCAGCGCTGATCGGTGTGGTCGCGGCGGCGCTGCCGGCGATCCGGGCCGCGCGGATCAACATCCTGGGTGCCATCGCGCACGACTGAACCGGCACACCGAGGGCCCCCGTCGTCGCCCGGCGGGGGCCCTCGGCCGTACCGGGACTGTCGTCCGGACCGGGCTGGTCCGGACCCGTCCGCGTCGGGCCGGACTGGCTGGTCCGGACGGTCCGCGTCGGCCGGAGCGGGCCGGGCGGCCCCGCCCGACGCGGACGGGTCCGGGACGGTCAGCGGGCCCCGGTGAGCAGGGCGGCGAGCAGCGTCAGGTCGGCGGCGGTCAGGTCGGTGACCTGGTGCACGCCGTCGATCGGGTCCAGCGGGACGTGGCCCGGTACGGCAAGCACCGCCGCCCCGGCGGCGAGGGCGCTGGCCACCCCGGTCGGGGAGTCCTCGACGGCCACACACCGACCGATCGGTACGCCCAGCAGCCGGGCGGCGGTCAGGTAGGGCTCCGGGTGCGGCTTGGGAGAGACCACCTCGTCGCCGCAGACCACCACGTCGAAGGCGTCCCGGCCCAGGGTGTCCAGGGCGACCTCGACCAGACCCCGGCCGCTGGAGGTGACCAGGGCGGTCGGGATCCCCGCCGCGCGGACGGCGGTGAGCAGTGTCGACGCCCCGGGCCGCCAACGCAGGTCGGTGCGGAACAGCTCCGCGATCCGGGCGTCGAGCCACGCCGCCCCGGGGGCCGGGTCACGGTCCGGCTGACCGATGTCGTCGTGCAGGATCCGCATCGTCTGGGCCATCTGGGTGCCGACCATCGCCAGCCGACCGGCGGCGGAGAGGGTGGCGCCGCACTCGGCTGCCAGTTCGTGCAACGCGACGTCCCACAGCATCTCGCTGTCGACCAGGGTGCCGTCCATGTCGAAGAGCACGGCGGCCGGTTGGGGGCTGTTCAGCGGGTCCTCCTACGGTCGGGGCCGAGGGGACCGGCGTGCCGGTGGTGCCGACGGCCCTCCCCCGGCGGATCGGGCGGTCGGCAGCGATCCTGCCAAGCCGACGGGAGGTCCGACCGGCCGGGGCCGGTTCCGGTGACGCAGATCAACCTCCCAGCTCGCACGCGGCGAGGGAGCGATCGTAGCCCCGGAAGAAGGATCCGATGCGTTGCTCGGGGGTCCCGTGGGCACCCTGCTCGAACCACGGCTGGTCGGGGTCGTCGCCGACGGCGAGCAACCCGGCCCGGAACTCGTCGAGGTCACCCTTCTCCAACAGCAGCCGGCCCGCCCGGACGGTGTCACCCAGGTACGCCCCGGCCATGCAGTCGGCCTGCAACTCCTGCTGGATGGTGAAGGTGTGGCGCAGACCCAGACGGACCTGGACGGCGTGCGCGTACTCGTGGCCCATCAGGTAGAAAACGAACGCGTCGCCGATCTGGCGGAACGCGCCGAAGGACCAGTTCTCGTCGTAGGCGATGTAGTCACCGGCCGGACAGTAGACCGCGTTGGCGGCCGGGACGGCCTGACCGCCACAGGTCACCTCGCCGTCGCGCCGGTAGGTGATCACCCGGCTGACGGGCTGGAACCGCCGACCGGCGGCGCGGAACTGCTCCTCCCAGTACCGCTCGGTGAGCCGCTGCGCGTCGGCGACGTCCTGCCGGAACTCCTCGGGCGTGTCGGTGCCGTCCAGGGTGGTGTTCGCCGGTCCGGTCGTACCGGCCTGTGGGTCCTGTGACTGTGGAGCCCGGGGCGGCGGCTGGGCGTCGGTCCCGTCCGGCAGGGACGGGACCACGCATCCGACGCCGATCAGGGCCGCCACCAGCCCGGTGAGCGAGGCTCGGAGCCGCCGGGGCGGGGTGTCCGTCACGAGGGGGCCTCCCGAGGGCGTCGGGCGGTGGGGTGGGAGGTACCCCGACGGCCGCTCCGTCATGCCCGTCGAGTGGATCTACGCAGGTGCGGCCGGCGGGGTTCACCCGGTCCCCGCAACGGGCAGGGGCAGGTCGGTCCCCTGCCCGGGTCAGGGGCAGTCCGGCTCCCGGATCCGGTCAGGGGCAGTCCGGTTCCCGGATCCGGTCAGGGGCTGGCGGCGAGGAAGACGAACGCCCCGAGGATGACCAGGTGGACACCGCCCTGGAGCAGGGTCGCCCGACCCGGGACCACGGTGAGGACCCCGGCGACGGCGGTGAGCGCCAGCAACGCCATCTGCGTGCCGCCCAGGCCGAGCAGCAGCGGCCCCTCCAACCAGATGGAGGCGATGGCGATGACCGGGATCGTCAACCCGATGCTCGCCATCGCCGAACCCAGGGCCAGGTTGAGGCTGATCTGCACCCGGCCACGGCGGGCGGCCCGCGCGGCGGCGAGGGTCTCCGGCAGGAGCACCAACAGGGCGATGATCACCCCGACGAAGGAGGGCGGCAGGTTGGCCTTGGCCACCCCCGCCTCCAGCGTGGGCGAGACGGTCTTGGCGTCACCGACCACCGCCACCAGCGCCACCACCAACAACGCCAGGCTGGTCAGGGCGGCCCGGTCAGAGGGTGGGTCGGCGTGGTCGTCGGCGGTGAGCCGCTCTCCGTCGTGCGGCACGGGCAGGAAGTAGTCGCGGTGCCGACCGGTCTGCACCATCACGAAAAGCAGGTACAGGGCGAGCGAGGCGACCGCCGCGAAGGCCAGTTGGGCCGGGCTGAACTGGGGACCGGGACGGCTGGTGGTGAAGGTGGGCACCACCAGGGACTGGGTGGCGTGGGTGGCCACCGTCGCCAGCGCCCCGCCGGTGCCCTCGGGGTTGAACACGGCGACCCCCCGACGCAGCGCCCCGAGCAGCAGGGACAGGCCCAGGATCCCGTTGCAGGTGATCATCACGGCGGCGAAGACGGTGTCCCGGGCCAGGGCCTGCGTCTTCTCCCCGCCGCTGATCATCAGGGTGACGATGAGGGCGACCTCGATGACGGTGACAGCGACAGCGAGGACCAGCGAACCGTACGGCTCCCCCACCCTGTGGGCCACCACCTCGGCGTGGTGCACGGCGGCGAGGACCGCACCGGCCAGGAAGAGCGCTACGACAGCCACCACCGGACCGGGCAGGGTCCGGTTCCAGGTCACACCGAGCAGCACGACCGCGAGGACCGGGACCACGACGGTCCAGTAGCTCAGTCGCTCACGGAGGGTAGCGGTCACCCGTCCCACAGTGCCAGAAGACGTGATCATGTTGCGTCGAACGGCGGGGGGCCACCCGACGGGTCATCCGAGGTACGGGGTCACGCCTCGCCGGGCCGCCGTCGCGGGACAGGTGTCGGTGGCGTCGGCCGCTGCCGCCCGCCCTCCACCGCACCCGACGGCGACGGATGCGACGGCGTACCGGCGTCCGACGGCGACGGGGCCGACGGGGTCGGGACGAACGTGATCGGGGCCCCGAACGCGGCGCGGCGGGCGGCCCGGCGCAGCACCGCCAACACGGCGGGCCCGGCGAGGACCACCACGACCGCCGTGGTGATCGCCCGGCCGGTGTCCCAGCCGAAGGTGGAGGTGACGGCGGTGAACACCACGAACCGGTGCAGGTTCTCCAGCACCGGTGCGCCGGCCACGTAGGAGAGCTGGGTGTCGGCGCCGATGCTGAAGGGCCAGAACCACAGGTTCATCAACAGCCCGTAGCCGTACGCGGCCACCGCGCCGTAGCCGGCCAGGACGGCGATCTCGGCCCGGCCCCGCAACCGGGCGGGCAGCAGTCCGGCGCCCAGCCCGAACCAGGCGGCGGCCAGCATCTGGAACGGCAGCCACGGGCCGACACCTGCGGTGAGCAGCGCCGACGCGAACAGCGAGATGGCACCGAGCAGGAACCCGAAACCGGGGCCGAAGACCCGGCCGGCGAGGACGAGCAGGAAGAACACGGTCTCGATGCCGGCCGTGCCGGCCCCGAGGGGACGGAGGGCGGCGTTGACCGCGGCGAGCACACCCAGCAGGGCCAGGGTCTTGCTGTCGATGCCGCCCGAGCTGAGTTCGGCGACCACGACCGCCAGGAGCACCGGGAGCATCACGACGAAGACCAACGGGGCCTCGGTCGTCCGGGCGGTGGCCTCGGGCTGGGCGGACACGAAGAACGGCCAGGTGAAGCTGGCGAGGGCGGCGAGTGAGGCCAACGTCAGGACGACAGCCGTACGCGGGGCGACCCGCACGACGTTCACGCCCGGTCACCGGGGTCGGCCAGCGCCGTGGCGACCTGGTCGACGGTGAGCCACGGCCGGGGCGAGAGGACCTTCGCCACCTGCGGGGCGAAGGCCGGTGAGGCGAGCATGACGTCGGCGGCCGTACCGTCGGCCACGATCTCACCGTCGGCCATCACCACCACCCGGTCGGCGAGGACCGCGACGAGTTCGACGTCGTGGGTGGCCACCACCACCGCCCGACCGTCGGCCGCCAGGCGGCGCACGATCGCTGCGAACTGCCGCTTGGCGAGGTAGTCCAGCCCTCGGGTGGGTTCGTCGAGCAGGACCACCGGCGGGGCTGCGGTGAGTTGGACGGCGAGGACCAGGCCCAGCCGCTGCCCCTCGGACAGGTCGCGGGGGTGACGGTCGTCGGGCAGGCCGGGTACGAGCTGGTCGAGCAGGTCCCGGCAGGTGCCCGGGGGTGCGTCGGCCTCCCGGTCGGCCTGGGCGCACTCGTCGTGCACGGTTTCGAGGTAGAGCAGGTCCCCGGGGGTCTGCGGCACCAGGCCGACGTGTCGGCGGGCCCGGGGCGCGGACAGGGCCGACGGGTCGACGGCCCCGTCCGGGGCGGTGACGGTGACGGTGCCGCCCTGGCGGGGTCCGCTGCCCTGCACCGCCCAGAGCAGGCTGGACTTCCCGGAACCGTTGCGGCCCATCAGGGCCACGATCCGGCCCGGGTGCAGATCGAGGTCGACACCGGCGACCGCGACGGTCCCCGGGTAGCGCACCACGACGGCGCGGGCGGTCAGGACCGGCACCGTGGGCGGCGGGGGCGGCAGCGTCG
>NZ_JBEPEQ010000029.1:0-52747 GCF_040300925.1 Micromonospora sp. NPDC000207 | reverse complement strand
GCCACGCGGCCCACGGGCCACGCGGGCCACGCGGGCCACGCGGCTCAGGGACTGGCCGCACGGGCCACGGACGGGCCGCACGGGCCACGCGGGCCAGGGGCCACGGACTGGGCGCACGGGCCACGGGCCACGGACTGGCCGCCACGGAGGGCCGGGCGACCGGACCCGGGCTGCCCCGCGGTCCGGGCTGCAGCCCGCCCGCACGGAGGGCCGGCCACCCAGCCCCGGTCCGGTGGCCTCCCAGCCCCTGGGTCCCCGGGTGGCCCCACGAGGGCCACAACCGTCTCAGCGCTGGGGCCTCTCCGAGGGCCGAGGTCTCGACGGGGTGAGGCCCCGCCGGCACAGGCTGCCGGCGGGGCCTCGGGGCTGCGGGGTGGCGCAGTCGTGGTGCAGTTGGGGTGCAGTTGGGTGCGGGGGTCAGGAGTTGGGGTTCCGGCCGCAGATGAAGCGCGGTTCGGCGTCGTACCGCCAGCTGAACTTCTCTCGCTTGACGACCTTGCCGTCCTTCTTGATGACCCGGAAGGCGTCCTGGGCGAAGCCGTCGATGCCGTTGGCGGGGATGCAGGACGGGCCGGGCTCGAGGTAGACGGTCTTCGGTTTGGTGATGTCCCGCCGGGGGCCGTACTCGGTTTTCACACTGTCGTAGATCTTGGTGCTCCAGATCGAAACGGTGATCGAGTTTCCGGTGTACGAGGTGTCGATGAGGACCCCGTACTTGGTGTTGTTGCGGAACTTGAAGTCCAGGTGTGGCCAGAAGATTGTCGACTCGATGACCGCCGGGTACCGGCTGAACCAGTACGAGTGCGGTTTGTGCTCGACGTCCTCCAGCCCGGCGTAGTAGGTGGCGTTGAACAGGGTGGTGGTGAACTGGGAGGTGCCGCCACCGACGCCGGGAACGAGCTTGCCGTCCATGATGACGGGGGCGTCGTGGTAGCCCTGGGCGTAGCTGCGCTCGCCGGTGTGCCCGTTGAGGGAGAACGTCTCACCGGGCAGCACCACCGTCCCGTCGACGTCCTTGGCGATCTGCACGATGTTCTTGCTGCGTGGGGAGCCCAGGCCGCCTGTGAAGTTGGTGGTGAAGGTGGAGACCTTCTCCTTGATGCCCAGCTCCGCGATCTTCTCGGGGGTCACCTCCGGCTGCACCGGCTTCAGGTCGACCGAGACGGTACGCCCGTCCGCCTTCGGCAGGACCGCGAGCAGATCCTTGCCGAGGGTGCCGGTGTCGAGCTGCTGACCGGGACGGCCCCTGTCGACCACCTTCGGCTTGTTCGCGGTGACCGCCATCCGGGCGTTACGGGGGCTCACCTCGACCGAGGCGAGTTTGCCGCCCATGGCGTTGCGCAGCCGCTTCACGTCGACCTTCGCGGTCAGCTTGCCGGCCTTGTCGCTGGTGAACCGCAGGCTCTTGGCGATCGCTGCGGGTGGGATGCGTACCGAGCCCTCGTCGGTGCGGAGGGTCACCGGTTTGGCGACCGCAGGCCGGGCCAGTTGGTCGACCATCTGGTCGACCTCCTCGGCCGTGGTCGCCGGGTGCTTCTCGACGAGCGGGACGGTCACCGGTTGCCCGGCCAGCCACCCGGCGCGGACGGCCTCGACGGAACGCTGCTTGTCCAGGGTGAGGCTGGGCTCGGGGTGTCGGGGCCGGGGCGTGGTGCCCTTCCAGCTGATCGCCGGCATCGTCATCTTCCGGCCCTGCTTGCCGAGCACCTTCTTCAGGGCGGCGTCGAGCCGGTCCGGGTCCACCGTCACCACCGGTTCGACCGAGCGGGAGCCGACGAGGCGACTGACAGCGGGCGCGTCGGCGTCGGCGGCGGCGGCGACAGTGGCGTCGACGTCGACCGTCAGCCCGACGTCGGCCGGGTCGATGTCGGCGGTGTTCTCGCCGACCACCACTCTGAGCGGGGAGTTGAGGGTGCCGGATCGGCGGTCCAGCTCGGCCCGCAGCTCACCGGCGGCCTCCGTCTTGCTCCGCCCGCCGACCTCCGTACCGAGGACTGTGGTGCCCCGGGGCACGTCTCCGCGGTACGCGTAGACCCCGGTTCCGACGGCGGCGGCCAGGACGGCTGTGGTGACCCCGCCGACGACAAGGAGGCGTCGACGTCGTGCGGAGGACGTACCGCCGCCGGGTCCACCGGCGGGTGGCTTCGGCGGCCCGGCGGGCCCGTCGCCGACCGGCCAGTTGACCGCGGTGACCTGCACGGTTGGCCGGTCGTCGGCGGCAGGCGAGGGCGGTTCACCGTACAGAGTCAAGGTCACCTCGATCGGGACGTGCCGCATGGGCGGAGCGTTCCCCCATGAAGACAACTACGGTAACGAACCGTCGGCCGTCGCGGCATCCGCCGTCCCGCTCCGGCGCCCACGATGGGGGTATCCGGGCTGTTTTGGTGTGGGGGACGGCTCGCCTCTGCGCTGCCGGCGTGACGGTGAGTCAGAGCCGGTCGAGCGCCTGACGCAGCGGGTCGAGCCCGAGCGGCCCCAGGTCCAGTGCCTGCTGGTGGAAGCGCTTGAGGTCGAAGTCGGGACCCTTGCGTACCTTGGCGTCCTCGCGGGCCTGGAGCCAGATCCGCTCACCCACCTTGTACGCCGGAGCCTGCCCCGGCCAGCCCAGGTAGCGGTTGAGCTCGAACCGGAGGTTCTCCTCCGGCACCCGGCAGTGCGCCCGCATGAACTCCCAGCCCAGCTCCGGCGTCCACCGCTCGCCGGGGTGGAAGTCGAAGGGGTTGTCCTTCGGGATGGTCAGCTCCAGGTGCATGCCGATGTCGACGATCACCCGGGCGGCACGGAGGGCCTGGCCGTCGAGCATGCCGAGCTTCTCGCCCGGCTCCTCCAGGTAGCCCAACTCCTCCATCAGCCGCTCCGCGTAGAGCGCCCACCCCTCGGCGTGCCCCGAGGAGAAGCAGAGCAGCCGCTGCCACCGGTTGAGCAGGTCGGCGCGGACCGCCGTCTGCCCGATCTGGAGGTGGTGACCCGGGACGCCCTCGTGGAAGACGGTGGTCACCTCCCGCCAGGTGGAGAAGCTGGTGATCCCGGTCGGGACGGCCCACCACATCCGTCCGGGACGGGAGAAGTCCTCGCTGGGGCCGGTGTAGTAGATCGCCCCGTCGCTGGTCGGGGCGAGGTGGCACTCGATCCGGTGGATCTGCTCGGGGATGTCGAAGTGGCTTCCGTTCAGGTCGGTGACCGTCCGGTCGGCCAGCTCCTGCATCCAGTCCCGGAACGCCTCCTTGCCGTGCACCGTCCGGGCCGGGTCGCCGTCGAGCACGGCGACGGCCTCGTCGGTGGTGGCGCCCGGCCCCGCGATGCGGCTGGAGACGACGCGCATGTCGGCCTCCAGGCGGGCCAGTTCGTCGAACCCCCAGGCGTACGTCTCGTCGAGGTCGACCCGGGCGCCGAGGAAGTACTGCGAGGCCAGTTCGTACCGGTCCCGCCCGGCGGCCTGCTTGTCCCGGCCCCGTGGTGCCAACTCGGTACGCAGGAACCGGCTGAACTCGGCGGTGGCGGCGGTCGCCGCTGCTGCTCCCCGGCGGAGTTCCGCGCCGATGGTCCCCTCGGCGGCGAGCCGCTCGACCAGTCCGTGGAAGAAGTTGTCGCCGGCCGGGTCGGTCCAGACGTCGCACTGCTTGGCGACCTCGGTGATCTGCACCTGGGAGCTGACCTGTCCGGCGGCTGCCGCCTCGCGCAGCGTGGTCTTGTAGCCATCGAGCGCCCCGGCGAACCGGTTGAGTCGGGCGGCGATGTTGGCCTGCGCCTCGACCCCCTCCGTCGGCATCAGGTCGAAGACCATCCGCATCTCGTGGAGGGGGCTGGTGATGACGTTGATCTCGCTGGACGCCTCGCCGGTGTCGAACCGGGCCAGTTGCAGGCCGAGTCGTTCCTGCATGGCCTCCTTGGCGGTCCGCTCCCGCTCCGTCTCGGGTTCGGTGGCGTCGAGGTCGGCGAGGGTGCGCCGGGTGAGGTCGGCCTGGGTCGCGAAACCGGCCGGGGTCAGGTCGTCGAGCCGGTCGTCGTAGCCGGCGACACCGACGTACGTGGCACCGACGGGGTTGACTGCGGCCCAGTCGTCCACGTACCGGTTGGCGAGGTCATCGATTCGTCCCACCAGGCGACCCTACGTGACCGGGCGGCCAGGTTGTCGACCCTGTTCGGCGGGTTCGGGATACCTGCTCGGCCAGACTTGCGGGCAGTCGGACACGGGGTCGGGCGGGTCGGGGAGAACCCGCCCGACTCCTACTGTCCGTAGTCGATGTGTAACTGGCCACTGTGCCCGCCGGACCGGCGACAACCGCCCGGTGCGGGGCGCACAGTGTCCACTGTGATGTCATCGATCGCTGCCGGTGGAACCAGCCGGCGGGCCTGGCTTCCAGGTTTCGTCGTCCTCGCCGCCATCTGGGGCTCGGGCTACCTCTTCATCAAGATCGGCGTCGGGGAACTGCACCCGGTTCACCTGTCCGCCTACCGGCTCGCCACCGCCGCCGTGGCAATGCTGGTCCTGCTGGCCGTACTCCGGGACCGACTGCCCACCGACCCCCGCACCTGGCTGCACCTCACCGTCGTGGCGATGTTCCAGCTGGTGCTGCCCCTGCCGTTGCTCGCCTACAGCGAGCAGCGGATCGATTCGCTGCTCGCGGCGATCTGGAACGCCACCAGCCCACTCGTCGTGCTGCCGATGGCGGTGCTGCTGTTTCGCACGGAACGGCTGGACCCCCGGCGGGCGGTCGGGCTGGGGGTGGGCTTCGCCGGGGTGCTCGTGGTGCTCGGGGTGTGGCAGGGCGTCGGCGGGGCGCACCTGACAGGTCAACTGCTCGCCTTCGCGGCGGCGGCCTGCTTCGGCTTCGCGATCCCCTACCAGCGGCGTTTCCTCGCCGACAGTACGCACAGCGAACTGTCCCTGACGGCGGGCCAGCTGCTGGTCGGAGCGGTGCTGATGGCCCTGCTCGTGCCGACGGGGGGTACGCCACCGGCACCGACCCGACTGTCGGTGGAGGTGCTGGCCAGTGTGCTGGTGCTGGGCGTGTTCGCCACCGGTTTCGCCTTCGTGCTGAACATGCGCCTGATCCGGCAGGTCGGGGCCAGTCTCGCCGCGTCGGTGATGTACGTGATCCCGATCTTCGCCGTCGTGGCCGGTGTCCTGTTCCTCGACGAGAGGCTGACCTGGTACCAGCCGGTCGGCGCCCTCGTCGTCCTGGTCGGGGTGATGATCATCCAGGGTGGGGCCGTCCGGTGGCGACGGGTCCGGTCGAGTCTGCCGAGCGCGGGCGACGTGGTCAGTGTCGCAGTGCCCACTCCGTCAGTCGGTCCGCCGGCCACGAGTTGACCACCCGCTCGGCGGGCACCCCGCAACGGGCCGCCCGCTCGCAGCCGTACCGCTGCCAGTCGAGCTGACCGGGGGCGTGCGCGTCGGTGTCGATAGCGAACCGGCAGCCCGCCTCCAGGGCCCGACGGATCAACCGCTTCGGGGGGTCCTGCCGCTCCGGGCGTGAGTTGATCTCGACGGCCTTGTCGTGTTCGGCGCACGCGGCGAAGACCGCGTCCGCGTCGAAGTCGCTCTCCTTCCGCGTACGGCCCCGGTGACCTCGGTCCCCGGGGCCGACCACCCCGGCGGGTCGGGACGACACCATCCGTCCGGTGCAGTGGCCGAGGATGTCCAGGTGCGGGTTGGCGATCGCGGTCACCATCCGCCGGGTCATCTTCGACGGTTCGTCGTTCAGGCCGCTGTGCACCGACCCGACCACCACGTCGAGGCAGGCCAGCAGCTCCTCGTCCTGGTCGAGGGAGCCGTCGGCGAGGATGTCCACCTCGATGCCGGTGAGGATCCGGAACCCCTGCGGCAGTTCGGCGTTGAGCCGCGCCACGTGGTCGAGTTGGCGGCGGAGCCGGTCCGCGGTCAACCCCCGGGCCACCTTCAGCCGGGGCGAATGGTCGGTGAGAACCAGGTACTCGTGGCCCAACTCCACGGCGGCGAGCGCCATCTCCTCGATCGGGGAACCCCCGTCGGACCAGTCCGAATGGGTGTGGCAGTCGCCGCGCAGCGCCGCCCGTAGCGCAGTCGCCTCGGCGTCCAGATCGAGCCCCTCGGTGGCCAGGAGGCGACGCAGGTAGACCGGCTCCGCACCTTCGAGGGACTCCGTCACGCACCGGGCCGTCACGTCGCCCACCCCCGGCAGCTCGGTCAACCGGCCGTTCCGGGCCCGCTCGGCGACGTCGGTGGCGGACAGCGCGGAGAGCGCTGCGGCGGCGGACCGGAACGCGCGTACCCGGTAGGTCGCCTCGTTGGCCCGTTCCAGCAGGAAGGCGATTCGGCGCAGGTCGGCGATGGGATCCCGGTCGCTCACGGATCCGAATCTACGCCCGGGTCACGGCTCGCGGGGGCAACCGTGCTCACGCTGCCACCGGTTCACCTCGGCGGCCGGTGCCCGGTTGTTGCCCCGACGCCACGAGTCGAGGTACTTCGCCGGCCACACCACGCCCCGCCGGATCCACCAGTCGTCCTTGCCATTGCACGGCGGGGAGATGCCGAAGTGCACGTGGCACACGTTGTTGGCGTTGCCGGTCCGACCGACCCGGCCGAGCTGCTGGCCGGCGCGGACCCGGCTGCCCTCGTCGATGCCGGTGGCGATCACGCTCAGGTGGGAGCCGTAGTACCGGACGCCGTCGTCACCGCGCAGCGACACCGACAGACCACCGTTGTACGGCCCCTGCGGCCCCCGCTTCTCGTAGCGGTCCACCCGGCTGACCTCCAGGACCACCCCGTCGGTGACGGCGACGAAGGGCTCCCCGCAGTCGGCGAACAGGTCGGTTCCCGGGTACGCCGAATGGGTCGGGTGGTAGTCGACGACGTCGGCGCGTACCGGGAAGACATGCCGCAGGCCCGACCTCGTGGCCGAGGGGGACGGGGTGCCGGACGGACCCGTCGGGGCGGCTTCCGTCGGACCCCCGGGGGCGGGCTGGTCGGCGGTGAGTGGTGCCGAGGGGGTGCCGGGCTGGGACTGCGGGACCTCCCGGCTGGTCGCGCAGCCGGCAGCCACCGTCACCACCGCGAGGAGCAACACCGGGTACACCGACCGGGTACGGCGGTGGACGACGGAAGACTGGCGCATCCGGTCATCCTGGCAGACAGCTACCGTGGACCGGGGTCTCGTGGACGTCGAATCGTTCGCGTGTCCCGGTGACCAGGGCGGCGACGGCACGAGGAGCGACCGCGATGACCCACCCGGCTTTCCGCCCCGATCCGACGGCAGGCGGCGTACGCCCCGGACCGCGTACCCCGTCGGGGTTGTTCCCGTCGGCACCACCGTCGCGCCCGAGTTACCGCGAACCGCACCAGGTCACCGGCAGCGGGGTCGCCGCCGGGGGTGCCATGGCCGCCGCCTGGCTGGTGCTGTTCGGCCTGCTCGGCTCGGACCTGGCCGGCTATGCCCGGTGGACGTCGCTCGCCTGCGTCCTGGCCTGGCTGGCCGCACTCCTGCTGGTCAGGTTCGGTGACCGGGGCGTGGCCACCGGAATAGCGATAGTCACCTCCGGCGGATGGAGCATCGCCGGTGCGGTGGTGGCGCTGCGCTGGTCGGGTACCGGAGACTGGCCGTTGTGGTGAGTCGGGCTCGCTCACAGTGGTTCTCCGGTGGCCCTCGGCGGCGTCGGGAACATCGTCTTGACGTACCGCCGGGACTGGGCGACCCTCGGGATTATGGCCTGGACCACTCCGCGGCTCGACCCCGACGACCGTAGCCGCCGCCGCCTCCAACTCCTCGCCGAGTTGGCCGGGGCCAGAGCGGCCCGCCAGCGGGAGAAGCCCCAGCGGAGCCGCTCGGCACAGCTCCGACAGCTGATCGCCATCCGGCGTCGGGTCGTCGGCTGACCCGTCCCCGTCCATCCGTTTCCGCAGCTTTACCCACGCTATCGGGGAGTTGACGAGCCGCCCGCCGACCTGACCGGTTACCGTGCACGCGTACGAGTCGGCGTGGGGAAATCTTGGGGGGACCGTGTCGTACTTCGCTGCGGCAGTGGTACGTGACGACAGCGGCTGGACCGCTGCCGAGGTCAGCCTGCGTGGCGCCACCGATGTCGACGAGGTGGCCGAACGCCTCCGGGACGTCGACCCGGACGCCGACCTTTCCCTGCTCTTCGTCGAGGCCGACGACGCCTACCTGGTGGTCCTGCGCCTGGACCAGGGCGAGGACCTGCGGATCTTCGGCTCCGACTCGGCGTTCGCGGAGGAGTCCCGGCTGGGCGCGATGCTCGTCGGTGACCTGAAGACCTCCGTCACCGGACTTGAGGACGTCGACGAGCCCCGACCGACGTCCCACGGGGACGACGACAACGAGCAGCCCGCCGTCGACCCGGAGGCCGATCCGGTGGGCGAGGCGGACCTCCTCGCCGACCTGGGTGTCTCCGCGCAGCGGCTGCTGGCCCTCTGCGCCCACGAGGGGATGCTGCCGGCCGACGTCACGGTCGAGGTGTGCCAGGTGCTGGGCTGCGCCGACGAGGTCGAGGACCTGCGTGAGGTCTGACCCCGGTCGGGGTGGGCCGGGTGCCAGCGAGGGGCTCGCCGGGCCACCCGACGTGGGCCGTCGGCAGCGGCACGAACGCTGGATGCGACGGGCCCTGGAGGTCGCCGTCACCGGCCCCGACGTGGGCGCGGACGAACCCCGGGTCGCCGTCGCGGGCGAGGACGTGCCGGTCGGGGCGGTGGTCTACGGTCCCGACGGCACCGAGGTGGCAGTCGGACGCAACGAGCGGGAGGCGACAGGCGACCCCACCGCCCACGCCGAGGTCCTGGCGCTGCGCCGGGCGGCGGCCCGGTTCGGCCGGTGGCGACTGGACGACTGCACCCTCGTGGTGACCCTGGAACCCTGCACCATGTGCGCGGGGGCGCTGGTGCTGGCCCGGATCTCGACAGTGGTCTTCGGGGCCTGGGAACCGAAGACGGGGGCCGTCGGCTCCCTCTGGGACGTGGTGCGGGACCGCCGGCTCAATCACCGCCCCGAGGTCTACGGCGGGGTCCTGGAGACCGAGAACGCGGCGGTCCTGCGCGCCTTCTTCCGCTGACGGGTCAGGCGACGATGGTGTCGAGGGCGATCTCCACCATCTGACCGAAGCCCTGCTCCCGCTCCTGGGCGGTGGACTTCTCACCGGTCTTGATCTGGTCGCTGACGGTCAGCACCGTCAGCGCCCGCGCCCGGTACCGGGCGGCGATGGTGTAGAGGGCCGCCGACTCCATCTCCACCGCCAGGACGCCGTAGTCGGCGAGCGTGTCGTACAGGTCGGGGCGGTCGGTGTAGAAGGCGTCCGCCGCCAGGACCGGTCCGACCCGCATGGCGACGCCGCGCCGCTCCGCCACCTCGACCGAGGTACGCAGCAACCCGAAGTCGGCGACCGGGGCGTAGTCGATCAGCCCGTCGAAGCGCATCCGGTTCATGTTCGAGTCGGTCGACGACCCGCTCGCCGCCAACACGTCCCGCAGGTGGAGATCCTCGGTCAGCGCCCCGCAGGAGCCGACCCGGATCAGGCTCTTCACGCCGTACTCGTTGATCAGTTCGTGGGCGTAGATGCTCGCCGACGGCATCCCCATCCCGGAACCCTGGACGGAGACGTCCACCCCGTTCCAGCGGCCGGTGAACCCGAGCATCCCCCGGACTGTCGAGTAGCAGGTCGCGTCCTCCAGGTAGGTTTCCGCGATCCACTTGGCCCGCAGGGGGTCACCCGGCATCAGGACCCGCTCGGCGATCTCTCCCGGCTTCGCGCCGATGTGCGTACTCATGGCCACGATCCTGCCAGGCCGTGGGTGGGGATACCGGTTCGGCGTCCGTACGGGTCCTGCTGTAGCCTTCTCGGCGGTGGTGTGTCCGAGTGGCCTAAGGAGCACGCCTCGAAAGCGTGTGAGGGTTTACGCCCTCCGCGGGTTCAAATCCCGCCACCACCGCTCGTGAGATGCGAGAACGCCCGGTCGGGTCCGTCAGGACCCACCGGGCGTTCTGCTTTGTGGTCTCAGGGTCGTCAGCCCCGGTCCAACCCCTGGCCTTTGCCCTGCACGTCTGACGTGCTTGTGGTCCTGAAACCTCGGTAGGCATCCATGAGACTCGCAATATAGCCAGGAGCCAACTCCCGAATGAAATCCTCGTCGAGTGCGCCGGCGAGCGAGGTGACGGCCAACTCGACACCGCGACTCCGTCCAGTCCCGAACAGTTTTTCCAGCCGCTGAACGCCTTGAATCACGCTGGGTCCAGCCAGTTTGTCCTGAGCGATGTTCGCGAGCCGAGCGCCGACCGCATCCGGGGGTGTCGGACTTCGCATCAAGCGAACGACATCGCCGGCGTCCTTCGCCTTCACGCGGTGGGGCTTGTCTCGCTGCTCGTCGGCCAGACGTTCAGCAAGCTTGTGGGCTTTCGCCACGAGAAGGGCACCGGGACCCGCCACGCGGATGGTTGCAGTTCTCATGTCCTGGTCCGGCTCCAGACTGGCGATCGTTCTCTCGGTGTTGTCAAATAGGCATGGCTCGAGACCGGGCGTCCATCGAGTCGCGTTCTTGCCGTGGTCTGGCAGGCGGGCGTCCCGCTTGCCCCGCAGGGGGGCGAACGCCTCGGGGACGAGTAGGTCGACAGGGACGGGGACCTGGAGATGGTCTACCTGCGTAGTCGCGATCCATGTCCCAGGCTCGATTCCCCCGCTGTTTTTCTCCTTCAGGGTGAAGCCGGCCTCCGTCATCGCTTCAGCGATGCGAGGGTCGGCACCTAGGCGCCCGGGGTCGATGCCCAGGTCAGCGTCGGTCGTGAAGGGCGCGACCGTGATCTCGAGATCAGCTTCACCCACCTGCAGGTAAATCGCCTGTGCGCCAACGAGGATGACAGCGCCGAGGTGGTCGTCCAGTGCTTCCAGCGCGTCGAGTAGGACACGGCGTGCTGCGACGTAGAGCGGGTCCGCGGCATCGACGTGAAGCGATTCAGTAGCGGTCACGCCAAGAGGTTAATCACGTTTTGGCAGCTCCGGTCTACGCCAGGCCGTCTGGTTTCGGATCATCCACTCCACGAGCGCCTCACCCTCCTCGGGCATGCGTCCGTTGCCGGCCAGGCAATCCAAGGCAGCCTGTGATACTCCTACGTGGAACGCGCCTTGGTCGGCCTGGCGCGCCCGTTCAAGCTGGGACTCGTCGGCAGCATCCAACAGCACGACGTTGGCGCTCTGCCGTGCAGGCATCAGTTCATACCGTTGCGCGAAATCCTGGGCGTTGGGCACGTACAGGGCCAGTTGTGCAGGTGCGGCGAGGTGAACGAACTCACTTGCAGCGAAAGAACCGGTGACCACGGCTTGATCGTCCTGCACCTTGGCAAGCTGGCGGTAAACGTGCCTTGGACCGCTTCGTGAGATGTAGCCACGCCCCCGGTTCGTCTTGAACATGTCGTACAGGGCGGCACGGGCCCGTAGGAGGTTCGGCCAATCGACCGACGTCACAACTTTGCTTCCGGGTGGCCGTCCGATGAGCCGCTCCCCGTCCAGGGTCTCCAACGCCCGCGACACGTAGGCGTTGCTCAGTCGAGCGGCTCGGGCCAACTCCACCATCCGGTAGGGCGGCTCGTAGTCCACCAACACCCGGATCAGACCGTTGATGCTCGCTCCTTGCAGCCGCACCGGGGGCTTGGCAGGCGGATCGGGGTCCTGTTGGGCGCCCTCGAGGCGGAGGAGGATCGAGGGCCTGGCCACCCTCAGCCGAACATTGCCTGTCAGGTCGAGATAGTTGATGCCGCGTTCGGTAAGCAGGTCACGTGCACGTGAGCTCAGCCATGGTGCCACGACCAGAATGGGTGGATCGCGCATGATTTTGCGGACGAGGGGCGAGATCCCCCCGAGGACTCGGTCGACGTCGCGCGGGGTGAAACGTCGAAACGCCTCCACCAGCAGTTGGGCCGTGTGGTTGGGGGCGGTGATCTCCCACGCGGCATCACGGCCACTGTCAGGCAACGCAGTGGGGTAGGGCTTGAGTTCCAAGCCGCTGTCGCCCTCGTCGAGCAGCGCGCGGAGCGCGTCGAACGCCCGCTCTAGCAAGTCCTGCTCAAAGTTGGTCGCCATGAGCGAAAGTTTGCCACAGGAGGCCGGTTTAGCTGTGATGGGCAAAGCGTGGTTTTTAGCGAAACTTTGCTGACTGCCTTCCCGAAGGAGCGTCGTGGCGGGGCAGGCTCCCTCACCCCCGGCCGGTCGGTCAGGACCCGGCCGGGGCGTCGGCGGGGGCGGGTCACTCCTCGCGTTTGACCTCGGCGGGCTGGTCGAGCTGCTGTTGCCGCTTGTTCTGCTCGTCGCGCAGTCGTTCGACGCTGTCCGCGAAGAGGGTGTACGCCCTCGACTCGTCCATGTTGGCGTACTTGCCGACGCGGAGTTCGACGGCCTCGTACTCCCGCTCGATCGCGTCGGCCGTGTGCTGGGAGTTGAAGGCCCGCTCGTGGTATTTGAAGTATCCGGTGAATCCGGCGGACAGTCCCACTGCGGCACTGGCGGCGACTGTCAACCACCGGGCCTGGCTGAATGCCACCGAGGCGGTGGCGATCGCCGAGGTGGCGACCGAGCCGATGATGATGACGCTCTGGAAACGGTTGTGGATCCGGCGGGTCCTGCCGGCGTCCTCGCGGAACTGTGAGATCAGGTCGGGGACGTCGTCGCGGTAGCGCTTCTGCGCTCGCAGTGCCAGTTCGTCGTCGTTGCCGGTGGCCGTGGCGGTGTCCACTCCGGCCTGGACGCGCCGCCGGACGACGTGCAACTTCTTGATCGCTATCCGGGTCCGCCTCATCCGCTTGTACTGCCAGTACAGCAGGGCCGGTGAGACGATCAGCGACACGGCGAGGCCGACGCACAGGTGGGTGGCGAAACGGGACAGTCCGTCGACGACGGGCAGGAGCGCGGCGGTGGCCGCCGCCAGGAGGACGAGGTTACCGCCGAAGACCCAGGCCACGCCGACCCGGCGCCACAATTGCTGGAGGTGCAGTTTCTCCTCGGCGTCGAGAATGAGGCTGCGAATGTAATCGGGATGCCAGTTCTGACTGTTGTCGTCGACGACCTGGCTCCACCTGTCGTCGATGGAATTTCCAGTTACCCAGCCCCATAGGCGAATCACCCTCGAACGCATGGCGTCACGCTAGGGTTGCCGAAGGTGTCGGGCAACCTCCGGTCGAGTCCGCTAATCGACACTTGCCTTTCGTGCCGTGCTGTGTCGTGGTCCTGGGCGATCGGGTCGGGCGGTTCTGACCGTACGGTCATATGATCTTCGATCTTCTGCTTCTACGCTGTCGTCCGCACAGGGCGAGCGGAGGTTGTGTTGCGCAGAATTGCCGGGGTGTCGGTGCTGGCGGTGTTGGCCGGGCTGGCGGTGAGTGCTCCCGTCCAGGCGGCGAGCGAGTTCCGGACCATCACCAGGGAGGGCGTCGTCCTCCAGTTCCAGCGGGTGGCGAAGGCGACCACCCCGATGAAGGGGACGGGTGCGACCCGCTCCGACTTCGACGGCGACGGGGTCGACGACATCGCCGTCTCCAGCAGGACCCACACCTTCACGGGTCCCCGTTACGCCTCGGGGGTGGTGGTCGTGAGGTACTCGTCGGCCCCACAGGTCGACTACTTCATCGGCGCCCTGGTGGCGACACCCGAGGTCAGCGGCGGATCCCTGGGTGACGCCCTGGTCGCCGGGGACTTCAACGCAGACGGGTACGACGACCTGGCCATCGGTGACTCCGACGAGGTCGACCCGGGTAACAGGACCCGCGCCGGCGGGGTCTGGGTAGTGCCGGGCAGCCGCAACGGGCTGGTCCTCGACGCGGCGAAGCACTTCAACCAGAGTTCCCCCGGGGTGCCCGGGGCGGCGGAGAACTACGACTGGTTCGGGAACGCCCTGGCCGCCGGGGACATCAACGGCGACGGCCGGGACGACCTCGCGATCGGGGCCGCAGGCGAGGCGATCGGGACGAAGGACCGGGCCGGGGCGGTCACCGTCCTCTACGGCGGTACGACGGGTCTCACCGCCACCGGAGCCCAGCAGTTCCACCAGGACCAGGCCGCCGTCCCGGGCTCGGCGGAACGCAACGACCAGTTCGGTCGTACCCTCGCGATCGGGAAGTTCAACAAGGACCGGTACGCGGACCTGGTCATCGGCGCGCCCTGGGAGAACGACGGCGACGTGCCCACCCCGGGCAGCGGGATGGTCACCCTGATGTGGGGCGCCGCCTCAGGGGTACGCACCACCGGCGCCACCTCCGTCACCGGTGGGGCGTTGCAGAAGGCCACCGGACGCCAGGACAACTACGTCTGGTACCTGGGGGAGAGCCTCGCCGCCGGTGACGTCGACGGTGACGGCCTCGCCGAGGTGATCGCCGGTGCCCCGCGTTCCCAGACGCCGCACCTCTACGGCGGTCTCGTCGTGGCCTTCACCGGCCGGTCCGGCGGCCTGTCGAACAAGGCGGTCCGGATCATCGGACAGCGGACCGCCGGGGTGCCGGGCGACCCGGAGTACAACGACCAGTTCGGCGGCACGCTCGCGGTCGGGGACGTGACCGGCGACGGCCGGGCCGACGTGCTGGTCGGATCGCCGGGCGAGGCGATCGGCAAGACCACCGAGGCGGGAATGGTCACCCTCCTCAAGGGCTCGGCCTCCGGGCTCACCGGCAGCGGCGCCCAGGGCTTCGACCAGGGACACTCGGTGGTTCCGGGGGCACCGGAGAAGGACGACAGGTTCGGGTCCGCAGTGGCGCTGCTCAACCTCAACGGCACCGGCGGGCTGGACGCGATCGTGACGGCGAACAACGAGGAGGTCGCCGGGGACACCAAGGGGTACGGCTCCGGGATGGTGGCCGTCTTCCACGGCGCGAAGACGGGGTTGGTGCCGAAGACCACCTCGTGGAGCGGCCGGTCCCTGAACACCGACCGGATGGTCCTCCAGACCTACGGCTCCCGGGTCGTCGCCCCGAACAGCGGCGGCCTCTGGTACTGACGACGCAGACACACGGGAACGCCCGCCCGGTCCACTGACCGACCGGGCGTTCCCCGTTCATGCCTGCCGCCTCGGCGGGGGCGGGGTCTTCGCCGGGTTCAGCAGGGGCCGTGGCCTTCGTCGAAGAGACGCCGCGCCCAGTGGGCGTACCCGGCGATCACCTTCTGGACCTGTCGGCCGTCGTGGAGGAAGAGGTACGCGCGGTCACCCCGTCGGGCGAGCAGCCCGTCGAAACGGTACGTCCCCTGTGGAGCTTCGAGGCGTTTCGCCTTCGGGTAGCGGGCTCGCGCCTCGGGCAGGGGGGTGCCGATGGTGACCCCCTCCGGGGTGGCCATCGGTTCACCCGCCCAGATCAGGACGAGGCGGTCGTCGATGAAGATCGGGCTGGCCCGTTCGTGTCCGGTGAGCAGTGGACCGCAGGTGTCGACCTCGGGCCGGAGTACGCCTCGACGGGCCAACTCCTCCTCGGTGTCGCCGAAGGCCACGTCCGGCAGGCCGTTGAGGTCGACGACCTCGATGGTGCCGACCGGTTCCGCGTTCGTCGGCTCGGTCTCGGCCGGGGCCGGACCTGTCGGCCGAGGTCCGCTGCCGGCGATCCAGGCAGCCGCGAGCAGCGTAGTGATAAAGACGAATTGTCGCAATTTCATGGAATCCCCCAGTCCCCAACGTGACGAGGGCGTTCAGGTTGCTGGTCGGGGGCGAGATTCCTCCTCTTCCCACCGTTCGGCCAGGTCGTCCCAGTAGTCGGCGCTCAGTCCACGCCGTCCGTGCGCCAGCCACCCGGCGGTGTTCCGCTCCAGGTGCAGCCCCACCTCGGCGAAGGGGTCGATCCACCGGCCCGGTTCCACCCCGAGCCGGTGCAGGGCCGCGTTGATCGGCCAGTCCACCCGAGGGTCGTCCAGGACGTCGTCGAAGACCGGGCCGAACCCGACCTCCCCGCCGAGCCACACCACCGCCGCCTGGCGACCCGCACCCCCACGGAACTCCGCCTCCAGGTAGGCCACCGGACCCAACCCGGACCAGCCCCGCAGCAACTCGGTGAAGGAGGGCGGGAACAGGAGGTGGAACGGGTGCTCGGCGGTCGGGTCGACGGTGGCGAAGTCCGGCGGCGTACCGGTGATCTCCTCGACCAGCTGCGGTGTCACAGGCAGCAGCGCGAAGTCCTGGCGTAGGGCGGCGAGGACCGCGTGGTCCAGGTCGACGGTCTGCTCCCGCAGCAGGTCGGCGTCGGCGACCACCGCGCTGAGCTGGTAACTCATCCCACTCCCTCGCCATCCACAGGCTGTGGATGGAACATGTGTACGACGGTGGTGGGTCCGTCCCGGCGATCCACGAGTCGGTGGTCGAGTTCGGCGGTGACCCACGCCCGGGACCGTACCGAACGCACACACGGCTGTCGGCCGGTCCGGGGACCTGCCGACAGCCGCGAGTGGGGCTACCTCCTAGCGGGTCACCCGGTAGGTGGCGTCGAGCGCGTCGGCCTGGAGCAGCACCGTCAGCGGCCCGGTCGGCAGGGTGCAGTTGATCGTCCGGGTGACGGCGTAGAGCCCGGAGGCACACACCTGGACCCCGTCACCGTCGTAGACCCGCAGCCGGGCCCGACCGGTGCCCGACGTCCGGGTCCAGGTGAGGCTCTCCTGCGCGGCGTGGTCCCCGGCGGGGATCGAGAAGCAGGCCACGAACCGGTCCGGGCCGGTGGTGACGGTGCTGCCCGTCGAACCGGCGACGAGGGTCGGGCAGGTCGGGGGTCCGGTCACCCGGGCGAAGGTCAGCCGGTACGGAGAAGCGACGGCGCCGTTCGCCGGTGCCAGGACCACCGAGTACGGCGCGGACCCCGTCAGCACACAGCCCGGCTCCCGCAGCTCCCACCCGTCACAGAGGGCGCTTCCCGTCGAGTCGACCACCGTCATCTCGGGTGAGGACGCGGTGGTGGCGTTCCCCGGCAACATCGCCACCACCCGGCTGCCGTCGGGGCTGCTCAACTGTCGGCAGTCGTGCTGCCCGACGCCCTGGAAGGTGCCCACCTCCGGGTCGTCCTGCCACCCCGTGACGGACGCCTGCGGACAGGAGGCCGGCGTCCAGGGGAGCAGGGTGGCCGCGTACAGGTAGTCGTTGTCGACCACCTGGGTCGTGTTCCCGTCCAGGACCAGGGTGTACGTCCCGGCGGCGGGGAACTCGCACCTGACCTCGGAGCAGACCCGCAGCCCGTCGGCGTCGTACACGATCGGGTAGAGCCTTTCGTTCGCCGTGTTCGACGCCGTCACCCGGTACGTCCCGGCGGCCGGGACCTCCAGGGAGCGGCACCGGACACCGGCCGGGGATCCGGCCGGTACGGCGTTGTACGCGCCGAGCGTGACGGTCGGGCAGCCGACCGCGTCGGAGAGACGGCGGATCTGCATCAGGTACATCAGGTCGGTGCTGCCCGTGCGCCACTCCGTCAGGTGCGAGATCACCCGGTAGGTGCCGGTGGCGGGCAGGACACAACCGGTCTCGTCGCCGGTGTATTCGGTGCAGACGGGCGTTCCGGCCGGGTCCAGCAGCCAGGTACGGACGTAGTTGTACGACTCCGGTGCCCGATAGACGACCATCCGGTCCCCGGCGTCGCCGTGGAACTGCTGGCAGTCGGTCTGCACCGGTGAGGTCTGGTGCACCTGGAGGGCGTCCGGCGTCCAGGAGGTGTCGGCAGGCGGGGCGCATCCGGTGGTGCCGCCGATGTTCGCCACCGCGACCTGATAGGTGCTCGGGTCGATGAAGGAGTGCGGGTTCCTCACCAGCAGCGTGTACGCGCCGGTCGACGGGATCGGACAGTGCCGGGCGTTGGCGTAGGACTCACACACCTCGTCACCGGCCGAGTCGTACAGACTCCAGCGGAGGAACTGCGCGTTGAACGGGTCGAGGCGGACCACCACCGGATCCGTGCTGCTCGCCTCCACCGCGTGACAGGCCACCTCCCCCGGCCGGTGGACCGTGGCACCACCGACAGCGGTGCCCGGGTCACCGAAGGACGCCAACGGCAGCGCCGGGCATCCGGTGGCCTGGGACAGCCGCGGCATCCGCAGGGTGTAGGCGGCTTCGGTCCCGTAGTACTCGAAGAGGAGGAGGCGGTACGGACCCGGCCCGGTGAGTTTGCAGTAGTCGATGTATTGGATGTGGCAGAGCTTCTCGTGCCCGGCGTCGAGGACCTGTCCCTGGAGGTCACCAGGACTGTCCATGTCCCGCAGATAGAGCACCGAGTCGGTCGGCTGGTCGAACCGGTAGCAGTCCGCCGCCGCTCCTGCCGACAACGTTGCACCGACCCCCGGCGAGGCGAACGAGAAGAACGCCGCCGGTAGGTCCTGACACCCGCCCGGGGTCCGCGTCGACTGCACGGAGAGCGTGTAGTTCCCGCTACCCGTGGGGTGCGGCAGCCGCACCGTCACCGTGTACGTGCCGGCCGGACCGAGCTGACACTCGCCAGCGTCGATGTTGATGGAGCAGACCGACTCGTCGGCGCTGTCGGTGACGTACCCCCGCGCGAAGGTGCCGTCGCCCCGGGTCAGCTTCGTGACCAGCGTGTCGTGGTCGACGGTGGTGGTGACGGTGAAGACGTGTTCCTGCCCGCCGACGATGGCCGGGCACTCCTCGACCGCACCGAAGGTCAGCGGCCCCCCACAGGACACCGCCGCCGCAGCTGCCGGTTCCGGCGCTGCCGGTTCTGGCGCTGCCGTCGCCGGTGTCGGCGAGACCAGCAGCGGTACGGCGGTCGCGACTGCCACCCCGAGCGCCAGCAGCCACCTGCGGCCCCTGGCTCGTCGACGTGGTGTCGGTGCAGGAAGTGGTGTGAGTGCAGACAGGAAGACGCCCACCTGGATCCCCGTTTCTCCCGAGCGGCAACGCTCTGCGCGAGCGACAAGATACTTCCACGGGCGTCGATCATTAGCAACGGGCTTGCTCGCGGTCACGGTCAGTGCTTGCCGGGGGTGTGATCGTGGGCCGGCGCGGGTTGGACACAGCTACGAGGTGCCGGGGACATGACGAAGGGCCGGCCCCTGTCGGGTGCCGGCCCTCGCGTACGTGTTGCTCAAGAGAGCGGAGGATACGAGATTCGAACTCGTGAGGGTGTAAACCCAACACGCTTTCCAAGCGTGCGCCCTAGGCCTCTAGGCGAATCCTCCGCGAGCCAGGATACAGGTACCCGCCGGGTGGGCCAGCCCACCACCCCCTGATGATCCACGGGGCGTCGGGTAGGGTGGGTGTCACCTCCCGTGCGGCGGTACCTCGTGAACCTCCCCAGGGCCGGAAGGCAGCAAGGATAAGCGAGCTCT
Source organism: Micromonospora sp. NPDC000207 (assembly GCF_040300925.1). Lineage (NCBI taxonomy): Bacteria > Bacillati > Actinomycetota > Actinomycetes > Micromonosporales > Micromonosporaceae > Micromonospora > Micromonospora sp. NPDC000207. The sequence goes on along the minus strand of NZ_JBEPEQ010000029.1, from coordinate 33,484 downwards.
GCCGGGTGCACGGGAGGCCTTTCTGTCTCCAGGCTGGTCCGCGTGCCCGGCTCCCGCCCTTCGAAGTGAGAAGGGGACCCTTCTCTACCGTATGCGTTAACCAGGGGCCCTTCCTTGCACCGGGGCGGCGGGGTGGGTGGTCACCCGGGGCGGACCGGCGCAGAATGGCCCGGTCGAGAGGAGGCGTACGGGTGACACTGGCGCTCTACCGCAAGTACCGGCCGCGTACCTTCGCCGAAGTCATCGGCCAGGAACACGTCACCGAGCCGCTGTCGCAGGCGTTGCGCAGCGGACGGCTCAACCACGCGTACCTCTTCTCGGGGCCGAGAGGGTGCGGGAAGACCTCCAGCGCCCGGATCCTGGCCCGGTCGCTCAACTGCGAGCAGGGGCCGACCCCGGAGCCGTGCGGGCAGTGTGAGTCCTGCCGGGCGTTGGGCAGCGACGGCGGCGGGTCGATCGACGTCATCGAGATCGACGCGGCCAGCCACGGTGGCGTCGACGACGCCCGGGAGCTGCGGGAGAAGGCGTTCTTCGCCCCCGCCAGCAGCCGATTCAAGATCTACGTCATCGACGAGGCGCACATGGTCTCGTCGGCCGGGTTCAACGCGCTGCTCAAGCTGGTCGAGGAGCCCCCGGAGTACGTCAAGTTCATCTTCGCCACCACCGAACCGGAGAAGGTCCTCGGCACGATCAAGAGCCGGACCCACCACTACCCGTTCCGGCTGATCCCGCCGAAGGTGCTCCGGCCGTACCTGGAGCAGCTCACCCAGGCCGAGGGGGTCGCCGTCGAACCGGCGGTCTTCACCCTGGTGGTCCGGGCCGGTGGTGGCAGCGCCCGGGACAGCCTCTCCGTCCTCGACCAGCTCATCGCCGGGGCCGGGCCGGAGGGGGTCAGCTACGCCCGTGCCGCCGCCCTGCTCGGGGTGACCGACTCGGCGCTGATCGACGAGATGTGCGACGCCCTGGCCGCCGGGGACGGTGCCGCCGCGTACGCCACTGTCGACAGGGTGGCCGAGGCCGGGCACGACCCCCGCCGGTTCGCCTCCGACCTGCTGGAACGGCTCCGGGACCTGATCGTCCTCCAGCAGGTCCCGGACGCCGCCGACAAGGGGTTGATCGACGGCCCGGCCGACCAGATCGAGCGGATGACCGCCCAGGCCCAGCGGCTCGGGCCGGGCACCCTGTCCCGCTGCGCCGACATCGTGCACAACGGCCTCGTCGAGATGCGCGGCGCGACCGCCCCCCGGCTGCTGTTGGAGCTGATCTGCGCCCGGATGCTCCTGCCCGGGGCGGACGACTCCACCGGCGGCCTGCTCCAGCGCCTGGAACGGATGGAACGCCGGATCACCCTGGGTGGCACCGACCTGTCGTCGGCCGCCCCCGGGTCCGCGCCGGTCACCCCACCCCCTGCGGTACGCCCCGAGCCCGCCCCCGCCCCAGTCGCCGCCCCGGCTGCCGCGCCTGCTCCGGGGGGCACCCCGTCCGTCCCGGGTACCGCCCCGACAGCGTCGCCTGGTGGTTCGTCGCCAGGTGGTGTTCTGCCAGGTGGTCCGTCGCTCGGTGGCCTGTCGCCTGGTGGGGCGGGAGGCTCCCAGCAGGGTGGCTCCGCCCCGTCGGCCCCCGTCGGGTCGCCTGGTGGGTCGGCTGGTGGGTCGCCTGGTGGGTCGGTGTCGACTGGGGAACCCCGACGGGTGCCACCGGAGACGGTGATGCCGGACCCGGCCACCCCTGAGCCGTCCCGCCCCGGCACCCAGACCCCGGGAGCCCTCGACGCCGTCGCCGTACGCCGGGTGTGGCCCGACGTCGTGGGCAAGGTCAACCGAACCCACAAGAAGATCGCGGCGCTGATGCGCGACGCTGTCGTACGCGACCTCGACGGCGACACGCTGGTGCTGACGGTCAAGTCGGCGGTCCTGGCCAAGATGCTCTCCGACCACGGACAGGTACTCACCGACGCCCTCTACGAGGAGTTGGGTGGGCGCTGGCAGATCTGGTGCGAGGTGGCCGGTGAACGTGGTGGCGTACGCGCTACCGCCGCTCCCTCTCGTCCGGCACCGCCACCAGCACCAGCACCAGCATCGCCACCAGCACCGGCACCTGCGTCGCCATCAGCACAAGCACCGGCGTCGCGGGATGCTTCGGTGGTGTCTCGGCCGGTGTCCCCGGCCGGTCCGGCCCCGGCAGGACCTTCGGGTCCGGCGGCCGCTGCTGGTACTGGTGCCGGGGTGAACGGTGGTGGCCCGGCTCAGGGCGGCAGTGGCCACAGCGGTGCGTCCGCCGGTGCCGGTGCGTCCGGAGCCGGTTCGGCTGGCGGCAATGTGTCCGGCGGTGGTGTGTCCGGAGTCGGTTGGGCTGGCGGCGGTGTGTCCGGCGGCGGTGCGTCCAGTGCCGGTGTGTCCGGCGGCGGTGTGTCCGGAGCCGGCTGGGCTGGCGGCGGTGCGGCATCGGGGGATGGTGAGGACTGGCCGGAGGCGGCCCGTCCCGGCGGTGTCGTCTCGGTGGACACCGAGGGGGGACCGGCTCAGTCGGAGGATGCCTGGCCGGAGGCGGCCCGACCCGGTGGGGCGCCTGGTCCGGCGGGCACGCCGACCGGCCCGTCGGGTCGAGGCGGCTCGTCGGGTCGAGGGGATTCGTCCGGTTCCGATTCCGCTTCGGGAGTGAGCAACTCCGTGCCGAGCGGTACGCCCCGACAGAACGGTGGTCAGGGGCAGAACGGTGGTCAGGGGCGGAACGGCGCCCCCGCCAGCAGTGCCATCGCGGCGGCCCGGGCAGCCGCTGCGGCGGCCGGGACGAGGGGGCATTCGGCGACCGGTGTGGACCGGGGACAGTCGGCTCGGGGGAAGACCGCCGACGCGGACTGGGCCGGCGAGCCGCCGTACGATCCGGACTTCGACGGGCCGGTCCGTGGTGGGGACGGGCCTCGGGGCAGGGGTGCCCAGGGCAACGGTCAGCCTGCGACGGCTGCGGCCTTCGAGGGGTTCGACCCGGGGGACGAGCCCCTGGACGAGGTGATCGACGAGCGGGCTGCCCGCCAGAGCAGCGAGGAGCAGGCCGTGCAGCTGCTCCGCGAGGCCTTCGGTGCCGAGAAGATCGGCGAGGTCGACGCCCGCTGACACCCCCGTCGTGGCTGTCCCCGTCACCGCTGACCCCCGTCACCGGGCTGACCCCCGTCACCGGGCTGACCCCCGTCTTCGCCGATCACTTGTCTCCGCTGACACATCGACTGATCGTTGGCTGTCTACCTACCCGACACGCCGAAGAGTCGGTCGCTTAAGCGCCAACGATCGAGGAGTAGCTCGGGTTGACTCGGGCTCGGGGTGGGCGGGGTGCCGTGGGGTGGGTGGTTGGGTTGGGCTCGGGTGGTGCGGGCTCGGGTGGTGCGGTGCGGGGTGGTGTGGGGTGGGGGGATGCGGGATGGGTCGGGCTGGGTGGTGCGGTGCGGGGTGGGGTGGTGCGGGATGGGTCGGGCTGGGTGGTGCGGTGCGGGGTGGGTGGGGTCGTGCGGGATGGGGGTGCGAGGTGGGGGTGCGAGGTGGGGGTGCGGGATGGGTTGGGTTGGGTGCGGGTGGGGCGGTCGGGAGCGGATAGGCTGGGCGGCGGCCGAGCAGACGAGTGCGAGAAGGAGCCCATCCGTGCGCCCAGGTGGACAGCCGAACATGCAGCAGATGCTCAAGCAGGCGCAGAAGATGCAGCAGCAGATCGCCCAGGCTCAGGCCGAGTTGGCCGAGGCCGAGCTGACCGGTACTGCCGGCGGCGGTCTGGTGACGGCCACGGTCTCCGGCAGCGGTGAGTTGAAGGGCATCAAGATCGACCCGAAGGCTGTCGACCCGGAGGACGTCGAGACGTTGGAGGATCTGGTCATGGCGGCCATCCACAACGCCAACGAGGCGGCCCGGGAGTTGACCGAGCAGAAGATGGGGCCGGTCGCCGGTGGCATGGGCGGCCTCGGCCTGCCCGGGTTCTGAGCCGCTAGATGTATGAAGGTGCCATCCAGGACCTGATCGACGAGCTGGGTCGGTTGCCGGGCGTCGGCCCGAAGAGCGCCCAGCGGATCGCCTTTCACGTCCTGTCGGCGGATCCGGCCGACGTCAACCGGCTGGCCGGTGCGCTGCGCAAGGTCAAGGACCTGGTGCGGTTCTGCACCACCTGCTTCAACGTGGCCGAGTCGGAGCAGTGTCGGATCTGTCGTGACCCGCGTCGTACCGATGAGGTGCTCTGCGTGGTCGAGGAGCCCAAGGACGTGGTGGCGATCGAGCGGACCGGTGAGTTCCGCGGTCGCTACCACGTGCTGGGCGGTGCGATCAATCCGCTGGAGGGGATCGGGCCGGACAACCTGCGGGTCCGGGAGTTGATGGTCCGGCTCGGGCAGGGCGGGGTACGGGAGTTGATCCTTGCCACCGACCCGAACACCGAGGGTGAGGCGACCGCGACGTACCTGGCTCTGATGGTGAAGCCGATGGGGATCTCGGTGACCCGGCTCGCCAGTGGCCTGCCGGTCGGCGGTGACCTGGAGTACGCCGACGAGATCACCCTGGGGCGGGCGTTCGAGGGACGTCGCAGCGTCTGAGGCCCTCGCGAAGCCGAGAGCGCACCCCTGGAGGCGCAGCCGCGAGGCGGACACAGGAGCGGACCCGCGAGGCGGACACAGGAGCACACGCGAGGCGGACCCAGGAGCGGACCCGCGAGGCGATCACCCTGCTCTGGGGGGCGGCGAGCGGTGGAGCGACGTCGGGGGCGGCGGTCCTCTCAGGAGTCGACGCCGGAGTCTGACAGTGCTCGGCGTCATCGTTCGATTGACGTAACAATCTCGTATCGCGACCGTCGATTCTTCGGCGGATCGCCGCTCAAGCCTGCGAATCTTCGAACGTATCGATAGAAAGACACGATCCGATACCAACCCGTCCATCGATGGTTTCCCGCGGGTCCAAACGAGGGCTAAGGTTCCGGCCATCGGTGACCACCGTTGTCACCGCGTTGTCCCGTACCCCTGAGGACGAGGTGAAGCACCCATGCGTGCACCCAGGCCGAAGGCCGCCATCGCGGCCGTAGCGGTCGCGGCCCTCGCGGTGGCAGGTTGCGCCGAGAGTGACCGTGAAGAAGGCTCCAGCGGGAGCAAGAAGGACACCCTGGTCTTCGGCGTAGCCGGTGACCCGAAGGTGCTCGACCCCAGCCTGGCCAGCGACGGCGAGTCGTTCCGGGTGGCGCGTCAGGTGTTCGAGACCCTGATCCGCGCGGAGGAGGGCGGGACCAAGCCGAGCCCCGGTCTGGCCGAGACGTGGACCCCGGACGCCACCGGTACGGTGTGGACCTTCAAGCTCCGCTCCGGCGTCAAGTTCCACGACGGGACCGACTTCGACGCCGAGGCCGTCTGTGTCAACTTCAACCGTTGGTACAACGCCAAGGGCCTGATGCAGAGCCCCGACGTGACCGCCTACTGGCAGGACATCATGGGCGGGTACGCGCAGAACGAGAGCGAGGACCTCGGCGAGAGCCTCTTCAAGTCCTGCACCGTCAAGGATCCGACCACCGTCGACCTTGCCTTCACCCGGGTCTCCAGCAAGATCCCGGCCGCGCTGATGCTCCCGGCGTTCTCCATGCACAGCCCCAAGGCGTTGCAGGAGCACCAGGCCAGCGACGTCACCGGCACCGCCGAGGACATCAAGTACCCGAACTACGCCCTGGAGCACCCGACCGGCACCGGCCCGTTCAAGTTCAAGGGTTGGGACATCGCCAACAAGACGCTCACCATCGAGCGCAACGAGGAGTACTGGGGCGACAAGGCCAAGCTCAAGACCCTCATCTTCAAGACCATCTCGGACGAGAACGCCCGCAAGCAGGCGCTGCGCTCCGGTGACATCCAGGGGTACGACCTGGTCGGCCCGGCCGACGTCGAGCCCCTGCGCGGCGAGGGCTTCAACATGCTCACCCGGCCCGCCTTCAACATCCTCTACCTGGCCATCAACCAGGAGGGGAACCCGAAGCTGGCAGACCTGAAGGTCCGGCAGGCGATCGCCCACGCGCTGAACCGGCAGGCCCTCGTCGACTCGAAGCTCCCGCCGGGCGCGCAGGTCGCAGTGAACTTCTTCCCCGACACCGTCGAGGGGTGGAACGGCGAGGTCACCCGGTACGACTACAACCCGGACAGGGCCAAGCAGCTGCTGGCCGAGGCCGGGGCGACGAACCTGAGCCTGAAGTTCCACTACCCGACCGAGGTCACCCGGCCGTACATGCCCAACCCGAAGGACCTGTTCGAGCTGCTCTCGGCGGACCTGCAGGCGGTGGGGATCAAGGTCGAGCCGATCCCGCTCAAGTGGAGCCCGGACTACCTCAACGCCACCACCTCCGGTAGCAACCACGACCTGCACTTCCTGGGCTGGACCGGGGACTACGGCGACGCGTACAACTTCATCGGCACCTTCTTCGACCGGAAGAAGGACGAGTGGGGCTTCAGCAATCCGGCCCTGTTCGCCCAGTTCAAGGACGCCGACTCGACCGCCGACCCGGCGGCCCGGGTGGAGAAGTACAAGGCGATCAACAAGTCCGTCATGGACTTCCTGCCGGGTGTGCCGATTTCGCACTCGCCCCCGGCGATCGTCCTCGGCAAGGACGTGACCGGGGTGACGGCGAGCCCGCTGACCGACGAGCGGTTCGCCACCGCAGAGTTCAAGTCCTGACCGTATGACACGGACGCGGGCGGGTGTCGTTCATGACGGCACCCGCCCGCGCCCCTCCGTACTCTTCCGAGGCCGCCCGTGTTCCGGTTCATCGTCCGTCGCCTGTTGCAGCTGGTACCCACGCTGTTCGGGCTCTCCATCCTGCTGTTCATCTGGCTACGTCGACTGCCCGGCGGCCCGGAGACCGCGATCCTCGGCGAGCGGGGTACCCCGCAGATGCGCGCCGAGATCCGCCGGAACCTGGGCCTCGACGAGCCGCTGCTGGTGCAGTACGGCCGGTTCGTCCGCCGGATGCTCCAACTGGATCTCGGTACCTCGACCTCCACCAAGCGGGCGGTGACCACCGAGTTCCTGGAACGGTTCCCGGGCACCGTCGAGCTGACAGTGACCGCGATGATCATCGCGATCGGGGTGGGTATCCCCCTCGGCTACCTGGCCGCCCGTCGGCGGGGGCAATTGCTGGACCACCTCTCGGTGGGAGGCTCGCTGATCGGGATCTGCATCCCGGTGTTCTTCCTGGCGTACGTCCTCAAGGCGATCTTCGCGGAGAACCTGAACTGGTTCCCGGCCAGCGGACGGCAGGATCCGACGATCGGGGCGACCCGGGTCACCAACTTCTTCGTCCTCGACGGGCTGATGACCCGCGAGTGGGACGCCGCCGCCGACGCCCTCTGGCACCTGGTCCTGCCGGGGATCGCGTTGGCCAGCATCCCCCTGGCGATCATCGTCCGGATCACCAGGGCCAGCGTGCTTGAGGTGCTCAACGAGGACTTCGTCCGTACCGCCGAGGCCAAGGGCCTGACCGAGAGCACCGTCCGCCGTCGGCACGTGCTGCGCAACGCCATGCTGCCGGTGGTCACCTCGATCGGGCTGCTGACCGGTGGCCTGCTCTCCGGGGCGGTGCTCACCGAGACGGTCTTCGCCTTCAGCGGGATCGGGGCGTTCGTCGCCGACGCGATCAGTCAGCGCGACTACCCCGTCCTGATGGGCTTCATTATGATCATCGCGGTGGTGTACGTGCTGGTGAACCTGATCGTCGACCTCTCCTACAGTCTGATCGACCCGAGGGTGAGGGTGCGATGACCGTCAACCTGGGCCGCAAGGGCGAGAAGATCGACCGGCTCGCCGAACTGGCCGCCCGCGACGACGAGCGGGGCGTCTCCCTCTGGCAGGAGGCGTTCCGGCGGCTGCGTACCAACCCGGCGGCCATCGTCGGCGCAGTCATCCTGACGATCTTCGTCCTGGTCGCGCTGGTCGGGCCGGTGTTCGTGCCGTACGGGCCGACCGACTCGATCGGGATCCGGGAGGGGCTGGTCCGGTCGGGGCAGGGGATCATCCCCGGTGCCTCCGGGGACCACTGGCTCGGCTTCGACCACCAGGGCCGGGACGTGTTCAGCCGGATGGTCGTCGGCGCCCGGCAGACGCTCCTGGTCGGCGTGGTGTCGACGCTGATCGGGCTGGCCGTCGGCGCGCTGATCGGCGGGATCGCCGGTGCGGCGGCCGGGCTCGGTGGCCGGTGGGGACGCTGGGTGGACAGCACTCTGATGCGCTTCATCGACATGCTCCTGGCGCTGCCCAGCCTGCTGCTCGCGGTGAGCATCGCGGCTCTGCTGGGGGCCAGCCTGACCACCGTGATGATCGCGGTCGGGGTGGTGTCGGTGCCGGTCTTCGCCCGGCTCCTGCGCGGGTCGATGATCGCCCAGGCGAACAGCGACTACGTCCTGGCGGCCACCTCCCTGGGGGTGCCCAGGGCGAAGATCGCCCTCACGCACGTGGTGCCCAACTCGCTGGCCCCGGTGATCGTGCAGGCCACGTTGACGCTGGCCACCGCGATCATCGAGGCTGCGGCGCTGTCCTTCCTCGGACTGGGTAACCCCGACTCGGCCGTACCGGAATGGGGGGTGATGCTCGCCGACGCGCAGCCGTACCTGGGGATCCGCCCCGGGCTGGCGATCTACCCGGCGGTGGCCATCATCATCACCGCCCTCGGGTTCACCCTCCTCGGTGAGGCAATGCGCGAGGCGCTCGACCCCAAGCTGCGGAAGTAGGTCGATCATGGCACTGCTCGATGTGGACGACCTCTCCGTCACCTTCGCCCGACGCGGCCAACGACCGGTACGGGCCGTCGACGGGGTCTCCTTCTCGGTAGACTCCGGTGAGATCGTCGGCCTGGTCGGCGAGTCCGGCTGCGGCAAGAGCGTGACCTCCCTGGCCGTCATGGGTCTGCTGCCCCGCCAACCCGGGTTGACCGTCGGCGGTCGGGCGGTCTTCGACGGCACCGACCTGCTCACCCTCGACGACCGGTCCCGGCGTGACATCAGGGGCCGGGACGTGGCGATGGTCTTCCAGGACCCGCTCTCCTCGCTGAACCCGGTCGTCCCCATCGGACTTCAGGTGACCGAGGTGCTGAGTCGACACCGTGGTCTCAAGGGCGAGGTGGCGGCGAAGGAGGCCGCAGCCCTCCTCGACCGGGTGGGCATCCCCGACCCGCGTCGCCGGTTGAAGGAGTACCCCCACCAGCTCTCCGGAGGGATGCGCCAGCGGGCCCTGATCGCCATGGCGGTGGCCTGCCGGCCCCGGCTGCTGATCGCCGACGAGCCCACCACCGCCCTCGACGTGACGATCCAGGCGCAGATCCTGGAGCTGCTCAAGGACCTGGTCCGTGACTCGGGGACCGCACTGGTGATGATCACCCACGATCTGGGGGTGGTCGCCGGGATGTGCGACACCATCAACGTGCTCTACGCCGGGCGGGTGGTGGAGACGGCCCGCCGTCGGCCCCTGTTCCGGGAGCCCCGCCACCCGTACACCGTGGGTCTGCTCGGGTCGGTGCCGCGCCTGGACGCCGGTCGCAGGGAACGGCTCAACCCGATCCCCGGATCCGTCCGGGACCTGCTGCCCTGGTCGGACGGGTGTGCGTTCGCGCCCCGCTGCGTCAACCGGGTCGACGACTGCGTGGGCGAGCCACCGGGGACGGTGCACGCCCACGGCGGTCGCGGCTACCGCTGCGTCAACCCGGCCCCCGCCCCCGGGTCGGTGCCCGCCCCGCGCGAGGAGGAGAAGCAGTGACCGCCGACGACGTCCTCGTCGAGCTACGCGACCTGAAGGTGCACTTCCCGATCAGGAAGGGGGTGCTCTTCGACCGGACCGTCGGACACGTCAGAGCCGTCGACGGGGTCGACCTGAGCATCCCCAAGGGCCGTACCTACGGCCTGGTCGGCGAGTCCGGCTGCGGGAAGTCCACCCTCGGACGGGCGCTGCTCCAGCTCACCCCCTCCACCGACGGTGAGGTGATCTTCGACGGGACGGACCTGGCCGGCCTCTCGGGTCGCCGGCTGCGCACCATGCGACGCCGGATGCAGATGATCTTCCAGGATCCGATGTCGAGCCTCGACCCCCGGCAGAACGTCGAGTCGATCCTCACCGAAGGGCTGCACACCCACGGCATCGGCGGAAACCGGGACGAGCGCCGACGGATCATCGGTGAGACCCTCGACAAGGTGGGATTGCCCCGGTGGTCGCTGTCCCGCTACCCGCACGAGTTCTCCGGGGGACAGCGGCAGCGCATCGGCATCGCCAGGGCCCTGGTGCTCGGGCCGGACCTGATCGTGGCCGACGAGCCGGTCTCCGCCCTGGACGTGTCGATCCAGGCCCAGGTGGTGAACCTGCTCGACGAGTTGCAGGACAGCCTCGGCCTGACCTACCTGGTGATCGCCCACGACCTGGCGGTGGTCCGACACATCTCCGACGTCGTCGGGGTGATGTACCTGGGCGCCATGGTCGAGGAGGCCCCGGCCGACCGGCTCTACACCGAGCCGCTGCACCCGTACACCAGGGCGCTGATGTCGGCGGTGCCGGTCCCCGACCCGGACGTGGAGGACCGCCGGGAGCGGATCCTGCTCTCCGGCGACCTGCCCTCCCCGGCGAAACCGCCGTCCGGGTGCCGGTTCCACACCCGGTGTCCGTGGGCGCAACCCACCCGGTGCGCCGACGAACGGCCCGCCCTCCGGGAGATCGGCGGCAGCCGGGTGGCCTGCCACTGGGCCGAGAAGATCGCCGCCGGCGAACTGCGCGCCCACGCGGTACGCCCACAGATCGTCCGCCCCGAGAGTGACGGGGAGGAACCCGAGGTCGTCTCCGCCCCCAAGGAACCCGGCTCGTACGTGTGACCCGAGGCGGGTGACCCGACGTGCGGTGACCCGCAGGGCGGGGCCGGGGCACCGTCTTCGACGTGCGGGCAGCCGCCCCGGCGGCTCAGCCCTCGGGGCGGTCCAGTAGGCCGACGGCGATCGTGTGCACCGTGTCGACGGCCGCCGGATCGGCCAGCGGAGCGCTCCCGCCGGTCACCGCGTACCACTCGTCGGCGTCCTTGTACTGCACCAGGACGGTGACCCGGCCGTCGGCGTACTCGGTGCGCAGCGTCAGCTCACCGGTCACCACCCCGACCTCGTCGGTCATCACCCCACCCGGGCCGGGCACGATGTCGGTGCTCCGGCTCGGGTCGACGGCGACCGGCTGTTCTTCCCCCATCAGCAGCCCTTCAACATGTCGGTCAACGCCGCCTTCTCGGCGCTGGTCACCGACAGCTCCCAGTGGTGCTTGACCTCGATCCAGTCTTCGGCGTACGTGCACCAGTATGACTGGTTCGGCGGCTTCCACTGGGACGGATCCTGGTCACCCTTGGACCGGTTGGAGCTGGCCGAGACAGCGAACAGCTGCGGCCGGTCCAGGTCGTTGGCGAAGTCGCCGCGCTTCGAGTCGTCCCACTCGTTGGCACCCGACCGCCACGCGTTCGCCAACGGAACCATGTGGTCGATGTCCACCTGGGAGGGGTCGGTGAAGGTGCGGCCGTCGTAGACGCTCTCCCAGTCGCCGCCGACGACGTTGCACTCGGAACGCTCGATTTTGTCGCCGTCGCGCTCCAGGACGGTGTCCCGGACGTCGCAGTTGCGACCCGTCTTACGCCAGTGCGGGAACCGGCTACGGCTGTAACCCTTCATCGACCCCGCAGTGGCGACTGTCAACTCGCTCAACATGGAGGCGGCGTTGCCGTCGGCACCCGGTGCGGACGAAGGTTCCGGTGTCACCTCCTCGACCGCGACGCAACCCGCGCCGGTCAGGGCGAGCGCCACCCCCAACGCGACGGCCACCACACGGGACCCTGATCTGGTACGCACAGACGACACCTCTTCAGCTTGCCGGGCTCCTGGCGATCCCGCACAGTACCGGAGCCGGTTTTGCCGATTCGTGGCCTCTCTCGGGCACCGCACGGGGATATTGGAGCCCATGAGTCGATCCGCGGAACCGCTCCGCCTGAGCAGCCACGCCGGTCGGGGCACGTTGCTCGCGGCGGTCCTCGCCTCCGGCATGGTCTTCCTGGACAGCACCGTGGTCAACGTGGCACTGCCCCGACTCGGTGCGGACCTCGGCGCGACCGTCGCCGATCTGCAATGGACGCTCAACGGCTACCTGCTGGTGCTCGCCGCCTTCGTCCTGCTGGGCGGTGCGCTGGGTGACCGGTTCGGACGGCGTCGGATCTTCCTGCTCGGCGTGCTCGCGTTCAGCGCCGCCTCCGTCGCGTGCGGACTCGCCCAGGACACCGGCGCGCTGATCGTCGCCCGGTTCCTCCAGGGAGCCGGCGGGGCACTGCTGACCCCGGGTTCCCTCGCCGTGATCCAGGCCAGTTTCCACCCCGACGACCGGGGTAGGGCGATCGGCGCGTGGTCCGGGTTGGCCGGGGTGTCGACGGCCCTGGGGCCGCTGATCGGCGGGTGGCTGATCGACTCCCTCTCCTGGCGGTGGATCTTCTTCCTCAACATCCCGCTGGCGGTGGTGGTGGTCCTGGCCGCCCTGCGGTGGGTCCCGGAGAGCCGGGACGACACCGCCTCACGTGCCGGTGGTGGGCCACCCGGGCGTCACCGGTTCGACGTCTCCGGAGCGGTCCTCGGCGCGGTGGCCCTGGCCGGGGTGACGTACGCGCTGATCGACGCCCCGGTACGCGGCTTCACCTCCCTGCCGATCCTGGGAGCGGCGCTGGTCGGCGTACTCGCCGCAGTGGCCTTCGTCCTGCTGGAACGGCGCCGGGGCGACGCGGCGATGCTCCCCACCGGGCTGTTCCACAGTCGGCTCTTCTCGGCGCTGAACATCTTCACGGTGGTGGTGTACGCCGCACTCGGCGGGTTCACCTTCTTCCTCGCCGTCTACCTCCAGAACGTGGTGGGCTGGTCGGCGCTGCTGGCCGGCCTGTCCACCCTGCCGCTGACGGTCCTGCTGCTGGTCGGCTCGCCGAAGGCCGGGGCGCTGTCCCAACGCATCGGCCCCCGGCTGCCGCTGACAGTCGGCCCGGTGATCGCCGCCGTCGGGCTGCTCCTGCTGCGCCCGGTCGCCCCCGGGGCGTCGTACTGGACCGACGTGTTGCCCGGGGTGACCCTCTTCGGAGCCGGTCTCACGCTGGTCGTTGCCCCACTGACCGCCTCGGTCCTGGCCGCCGTCGCCGACAGGTACGCCGGGGTGGCCAGTGGGTTCAACAACGCGGCGTCCCGGGCGGGAAGCCTGCTCGCGGTGGCCGCCCTGCCGTTGCTCGTCGGTCTCGGGGGCACCGGGTACGAGCAGAGCGCAGAACTGACCTCCGCCTACCGGGGGGCGCTCCTGTGGTGTGCCGGTCTGCTCCTGGCCGGGGCGGCCCTGGCCGCCCTTCTCGTCCACCGCCCGCCCCGGGGGAAGGAAGGGGCCCCGGCCGACACCCGCAGGTGAACGGGGAACCCCTTCCCTACCGTGGAAGGTCAGGGGCGGGCCCGGTTGACGGCGCTGGTGACCGCCTTGATCGAGGCGGTGACGATGTTGGCGTCGGTGCCGACACCCCAGATCTGTCGACCGTCCACCTCGCACTCCACGTACGCGGCGGCCTGGGCGTCGCCGCCGGAGGAGAGGGCGTGCTCGTGGTAGTCGAGCACCCGTACGGTCACGCCGACAGCCTCCAGGGCGTTGACGTACGCGTCGATCGGGCCGTTGCCGACCGCGTTGAGGGAGTGCTGTTCGCCGCCCGTCTCCACCTCGGCGGTGATCTCCACCTTGTCCTCGGCGGTGCCGATGGTGTAGCCGGTCAGGGCCACGGCGGGGTCCACCTGGTGGTCGACCAGGTAGTTGCGGGCGAAGATGTCCCACATCGTCGCCGGGCCGACCTCGCCACCGTCGTCGTCGGTGACCTTCTGGACCACCCCGGAGAACTCGATCTGGAGCCGGCGCGGCAGGTCCAGCTGGTGTTCGGTCTTCATGACGTACGCGACGCCGCCCTTGCCGGACTGCGAGTTGACCCGGATCACCGCCTCGTAGCTGCGGCCCAGGTCCTTCGGGTCGATCGGCAGGTAGGGCACCGCCCAGGTGTGGTCGTCCACCGGGGTCCCGGCCGCCGCCGCGTCGGCGTTCAGGGCGGCGAAGCCCTTGTTGATGGCGTCCTGGTGGGAGCCGGAGAAAGCGGTGTAGACCAGGTCACCGGCGTACGGGTGGCGCTCGTGGACGGGGAGCTGGTTGCAGTACTCGACGGCCCGCTTGATCTCGTCGATGTCGGAGAAGTCGATCTGCGGGTCGATGCCCTGGGAGAACAGGTTCAGCCCGAGGGTGACCAGATCGACGTTGCCGGTCCGCTCACCGTTGCCGAACAGGCATCCCTCGATCCGGTCCGCCCCGGCCAGGAGACCCAGCTCGGCGGCGGCCACCCCGGTTCCCCGGTCGTTGTGCGGGTGCAGGCTCAGCACCAGGCTGTCGCGGCGGGGCAGGTTCCGGTGCATCCACTCGATCGAGTCGGCGTACACGTTGGGGGTGGCCATCTCGACGGTGGCCGGCAGGTTGACGATCAGCTTGCGGTCCGGGGTGGGGTCGACCACCTCGATGACCTTGGAGCAGACCTCCAGCGCGTACTCCAGCTCGGTGCCGGTGTACGACTCGGGCGAGTACTCGTAGTGGATCTCGGTGTCCGGGGTGTGGATCTCGGCGTACTTCTGGCACAGCCGGGCCCCGGTGGTGGCGATGTCGGTGACACCGTCGCGGTCGAGGCCGAAGACGACCCGCCGCTGGAGGGTGGAGGTGGAGTTGTAGAAGTGCACGATGGCCCGCCGTGCCCCGCGCAGCGCCTCGAAGGTCCGCTCGATCAGGTGTTCCCGGCACTGGGTCAGCACCTGGATGGTGACGTCCTCGGGGATCAGGTCCTGCTCGATGAGCTGCCTGACGAACTCGTAGTCGGTCTGGCTGGCCGAGGGGAACCCGACCTCGATCTCCTTGTAGCCCATCTGCACCAGCAGGTGGAACATCCGGCGCTTGCGCTCCGGGGACATCGGGTCGATCAGCGCCTGGTTGCCGTCGCGCAGGTCCACGGCGCACCAGCGCGGGGCGACCTCGGTGCGCCGGGTGGGCCAGCGCCGGTCCGGCAGGTCGATCTGGAACTGCTCGTGGTACGGCTGGTAGCGGGTGTGCGGCATCCGGCTGGGACGCTGCCGGGCGATGGAGTCGGAGTCGGCGGACTGAGCCATGGTGGTGCTCCCAGGAAGATTCATGTGACGTCAGCGAGCTGCGGTGATCGGCCGGCTGTCGGGCGGAGCCCGGGGGACCGACGATGGGGACGCGGAACTGCTGGACGGCGCGGTGGGACTCCGCGACGAGGTGCCGGCCGGTCAGGCCCCGTCGCGGCGACCAAGGAGAAGGAACGCCTGCCACATGACAGCGCCAGACTACGTCGTGTGATGGGGGCTGGGAAGGTAGGTCCGGACAATGGGATCGGAGTCACCGGGAGTCGTCAGGTCCAGTGGATCGGCGTCGATCACCGGCCCGGCGAGCTGCACGGTGTCCGGGGCCGGACCGGGTGGTTCCACCAGGGTCAGGGTGCCGGTGACTGTCCGTACCGCGGTGATCGTGGCGTCCCGGTCGTAGCAGTAGATGCCGACGTCGAGGGGTGGGGGCAGGGCGGCGGTGGTGGACTCGACGGAGTAGCACGATCCGGCCGCCCCGGGCAGCTGCCGGGCGGCGGAGACCGCCAGTGGGGCCCGCCGGTCGGTGAGCACCGGCAGCCAGTCGGTGAACGGGTGCTGCACCCGGAGGTCGTACGGGTACGGCACCGGGGCGTCGGGGGCACCGAGGCGTACGCAGCCCGGCGGGCGGTCCGCCGCAGCGATGACGCACTGGTGGAGCCCGGCACCGGTGGCGGCGAGCGAGATCGCCCCGCCGCCCGGGGTCGTCTCCGACACGTCGACCCGCCAGGTGCCGTCGGTGGCCCGGGTGACCAGCACCGACCGGTCGGCCCGACCGGGGGTGGTCAGCGCGTACCGGGCGGTGAGGTGTCGGTCCTGGGCCGCCGCCGCCAGGGCGGCGAGTTCGTCGTGGGCGCCGCCGAGCCCGCCGGTGTTCACCCCGGCGACGGGTGGTGGCGTCGAGGGACCGTCGGTGGGCCGTTTGTCGGCGCAGGCGGTGAAACAGACCGGCAGGACCAGGACCAGCAGACCGGTCATCCGGCGCACCGGGGGCAGACGGGTGAACACCACCACATTGTCTCCGGTCGTTGCTGCCGTCAGCCGGACGTACCCGGCGTTTCGCCGGTCGACGGGCTGGTCACGTACCACGCAGGTCAGGCCGGATGGTGGGATCACCTGACCCGTTGGCCGTGGACGCCCGATACCCTGAGGGCGTCCGACCCGCGCCGCCGGTCACCCCGGCGGCGTCGGCACGCTCAGGGACCTGGGGAGGGAGTGCACCGTCGTGGCACTCGTGGTGCAGAAGTACGGCGGGTCCTCCGTCGCCAACGCCGAGCGGATCAAGCGGGTCGCGGAGCGGATCGTCGCCGCCCGCAAGGCCGGGGACGACGTCGTGGTGGTGGTCTCCGCCATGGGGGACACCACCGACGAGCTGCTCGACCTGGCCAACCAGGTCAGCCCGTTGCCTCCCGGCCGGGAGCTGGACATGCTCCTCACCGCCGGGGAGCGGATCTCCATGGCGCTGCTGGCCATGGCGATCCACAACCTGGGGTACGAAGCCCGTTCGTTCACCGGGTCGCAGGCAGGTGTGATCACCACCTCGGTGCACGGCCGGGCCCGGATCATCGACGTCACCCCGGGGCGGCTCAAGGGCGCGCTGGACGAGGGGGCGGTGGTCATCGTCGCCGGGTTCCAGGGGGTGTCCCAGGACACCAAGGACATCACCACCCTGGGCCGGGGCGGCTCGGACACCACTGCCGTGGCGCTCGCCGCCGCCCTGCACGCCGACGTCTGCGAGATCTACACCGACGTGGACGGCGTCTTCACCGCCGACCCGCGGATCGTGCCGAACGCGCGGCACATCAGGGACATCACCTACGAGGAGATGCTGGAGTTGGCCGCCTGCGGCGCGAAGGTGCTGCACCTGCGCAGCGTCGAGTACGCACGTCGCGCGGGGCTGCCGATCCACGTCCGTTCGTCATACTCGACAAACACCGGCACGATGGTCATCGGATCGATGGAGGACCTTCCTGTGGAGCAAGCACTCATCACCGGGGTCGCCCACGACCGCAGCGAGGCGAAGATCACGATCGTCGGGGTACCGGACGAGCCGGGGGCCGCTGCGGCGATCTTCGACACCGTCGCCGGTGCCGAGATCAACATCGACATGATCGTGCAGAACGTCTCGACCGAGGGCACCGGGCGCACCGACATCTCGTTCACCCTGCCCAAGGCGGACGGGCCGACCGCGATGGCCGCGCTCAGCAAGATCCAGGAGCCGGTCAAGTTCAAGGGTCTGCTCTACGACGACCACGTCGGCAAGGTGTCCCTGATCGGGGCCGGGATGCGCTCGCACCCGGGCGTCGCCGCCGGTTTCTTCGCCGCTCTCGGCACCGCCGGGGTGAACATCGAGATGATCTCCACCTCGGAGATCCGGGTCTCGGTGGTCTGCCGGGACACCGACCTGGACAAGGCCGTCCGTGCCATCCACGACGCCTTCGACCTGGGCGGCGAGACCGAAGCGGTGGTGTACGCGGGCACCGGCCGGTAACCGACAGTGGGGGCGCTGCCCACCCTGGCCGTGGTCGGGGCGACAGGTGCCGTCGGCACCGTGATGTGTCAACTGCTCTCCGCCCGCCGCAACCTGTGGGGCGAGATCCGGCTGTTCGCCTCGGCCCGCTCGGTGGGCCGGCGGGTGTCGTGTCGGGGCGAGGAGCTGACAGTCGAGGCCCTCACCCCGGCGGCGTTCGACGGGGTAGACGTCGCCGTGTTCAACGTGCCGGCCGAGGTCTGCGCGCAGTGGGCCCCGGTGGCCGTCGCCCGGGGCACCGTGGTGGTGGACAACTCGGACGCCTTCCGGATGGAGCGGGACGTCCCGCTGGTGGTGCCCGAGATCAACCCTGAGCAGGTACGCCACCGGCCCCGGGGGATCGTGGCCAACGGCAACTGCACCACCCTCGCCATGATCGTGGCGGTGGCCCCGCTGCACCGCGAGTACCACCTCCGTGAGCTGGTCGTCGCCTCGTACCAGGCCGCCTCGGGGGCCGGGCGGGCCGGAACGGAGACCCTGTACGCCCAGCTCGGCAAGGTCGCCGGGGACCGTGCACTCGGCTCCCGCCCCGGCGACGTACGGCAGGCCGTCGGCGACGAACTGGGCCCGTTCCCCGCCCCGCTGGCGCTCAACGTGGTCCCCTGGGCCGGTCTTGCGGTCGACGACGGGTGGTCGACCGAGGAGATGGAACTCCGCGACGAGTCCCGCAAGATCCTCGGCCTGCCCGACCTGAAGGTCTCCGCCACCTGCGTCCGGGTGCCGGTGGTCTCCGGACACTCGGTGGCTGTGCACGCGGTCTTCGCCGCCGAGGTCGACACCGAGGGGGCCCGTCAGGTCCTTCGGAACGCCCCCGGCGTGATCGTGGTCGACGACCCGGAGACCGGCGAGTTTCCGATGCCCATCGACGCGGTCGGGACCGACCCCTCCTGGGTCGGGCGGCTCCGACGTTCCCTCGACGACCCACGGGCCCTCGACTTCTTCGTCACCGGCGACAACCTCCGCAAGGGGACCGCCCTCAACACCGCCCAGATAGCCGAACTGATCGCCAAGGAGCTGACCACCCGCTGACCCCCGGAGCGTCAGGGGGTGGGGGAGAGGCGGACGGCGTTGCGACCGTTGCGTTTGACGGCGTAGAGGGCCTGGTCGGCCCGGCGGAGGGTGGCCTCCGGGGTCTCCCGGGGCTCGGCCAGGGCGACCCCGACGCTGATGGTCTGGCCGGTACGGCGAGCCGCCTCGGCCAACCGTTCACCGATCCGGACCGCCTCGGCGGGACGGTTCACCTCGATCACCGCCACGAACTCGTCCCCACCCACCCGGAACAGCTCGTCGCCCTGACGCAGCGCCCCCTGCAACGCCCGGGCCAGCCCGACCAGCAGCCGGTCGCCGGCCTGGTGGCCGTACGTGTCGTTGACGCTCTTGAACCCGTCGACGTCGATGGCGAGCAGGGCGGTACGCCCCGGGGTGGCGGCGGCGATCCGCTGCCCGAAGGGGCCGGTGTGCCGCAACCCGGTCAACGGGTCCGAGCTGGCCTGCTCGCTGAGCTGGGCCAGCGTACGCAGCCGGTCCAGGCAGGTCCACGCCTGACCGGCGAGCAACTCCATCAGGTTGACGGTGGTCGGGTCGGGGCTGAGCAGCCGTTCGTCGGCGACCAGGAGGACACCACCGTCGTCGGGGGGGCCGACCGGCACCACGATCAGGGTCCGGACCCCGGCGCGGGCCAGTGGTGCGTAGTCGACTGTCGGCGGGTGGCCTGCCTCACCCAACGTGTACGCCGACCCGTGCCGGTGGGCGCGGGCGACCATCCGGCCGAGGGTGCCGCCGGTAGCCTCGGTCAGCTCCGCCCGAACCCGACGCTCCAGTTCACCGGGGGTGCCGGTGGGGGAGCCGAGCCGAGGCCCACCTCGGTCGTCGTCGAGGACCAGCACCGCCGCACAGAGGGTGGAGACGTCCCGAGCGGCCCTGATCGCGATGGTCAACAGCTCCCGCTCGGTGGCGGCGGTGGTCATCGCGGCGGCGTGCCGGAGCAGTTTCTCGCTGCGGCTCTCGGCCGGAGGGCCGCCCAACGCCACGATCCGGGCCCCGAGGCGGTTCGCCACCCGTTCGGCGGTCTCCCGCCACTGGTCCAGCTCCACCGGGTCCGACCACTGGAGGTCGAGTACGCCGATCGGCCGCCCCGCCGGGTCGAGCACCGGTACGCACACCTGGGCCGTCACGTCGGGGCGTACCGGCAGGTAGTCGGGGTCCTCGGTGACGTGCGGGACCGTCGATCCGACGCCCGTGGCGTACACCCGGCCGACGATTCCCGCCTTCGGGGCGACTGTCGAGAAGACCTGCCAGGAGCCGGTGGCGGCGATGCACCGGAGCCGGTCGTGCACCTGGAGCAGGACGCAGATGGTGGCCGGTGCGTAGCGGGCCAGCGCGGCGACGGTCCACTGGCACGCCTCGACAGCGGTCGACGCCATCGGCAGGCGGACCGTGACGTCACGAATGACCCGGTGATGATCCACGTATACGTCGTTCCAGGTGAGGGGGGATGCTTGACTCGTCAAGGGTACTCACCGACGGGCGGGTCCCCGTCTTCGTACACATGTTCCATCCACAGGCTGTGGACAGCCGTCCACCTGCTGATGATCGACTGGTCGGTGGTGGGGGTGTCCGGGTGGCCGGTGCGCCGGTTCGGCGCGTACCTGGCCGAACGGCTCACGGTGATCAGCCGGTGGCGGCCGACGGCCTGACCGGGCCGGTGGCCGGGGTGCCCGGGACGGACTGTCGCACCGGGTCCCGTCGGTGGTCGCGCCGACCTTCGGCGGGCCCCGGCTGGACGTTCGGTGATCATGCGGTCAGCCCCGCAGGTCCACTTGCCGGCCAGCGCCCGTCGACGGTCCACAAGCGAGCCGCGCGTCGGTAACCTCAGGCTCCACGTCGGGGGCGTGGATTTCACACCGGCAGCGCAGCGGCCGGTCGTCACCATTTCTGTGGGGGAAACGAGTGAGGAAGTTGCTGGGCGTCACCATGGCCGTCGCGGTCGGGTTCGGGGCGGCGATCACCGTCGCCGGTCCGGCGCAGGCCGCTCCGGCCGTCGAGATCACCAGGGTCTACGTCAACTCGCCGGGCACCGACACCTCGTCGAACAAGAGCGTCAACGGCGAGTACGTCAAGCTGACCAACCGGCGCTCCACCACCGTCAGCCTGAAGAACTGGACGGTCCGGGACAAGGCCCGGCACGTCTACACGTTCGGCGACGTGAAGCTGAAGCCCAAGGCCAGCATCGTCCTGCACACCGGCAAGGGGACCAACAGCGCCACCAAGCGGTACTGGGGTCGCGGCTGGCACGTCTGGAACAACACCGGGGACACCGCGTACCTGCGCAACTCCACCGGCAAGCAGATCGACTCCTGCTCCTGGAAGAAGGTCGAAAGCTACAAGAACTGCTGATTCCCACCCGGCCCTTCGGCGTCGACCCCGGTCCCGGGGGTCGGCGCCGAAGGCGCGTTCCGGGTCGACCGGTCGCTGGTCCCCTCCTGCGGCCGGCGTCGTCTCAGCGGCGGGTGAAGGCCCGTACCAGGTTCACCACGATGATCAGGGCACCCGCGCCGGCCCAGAGGTAGAGGAACGAGCTGCCGTCGCCCTCGGAACCGGGGAAGCCCATCCGGGGGAAGAAGTTGAGGACGACGGCGATCACCACCAGCCAGACGACCGAGCTGACCACCGCACTGACAATCGCACCGGTACGGCCCGGAGTGCGCCGGGCGGGGCGCTGATCGTACGCGGGCGCGGGGCGCTCGCCCGGCGACGCGGGCTGCCGTTGCGGGCGGGAGAGGGCGTTCTCGCCGGACTGCCGCAGCCGCCGCAGCCGGGCGGCCCACCCGACCTCCTCGATCGGGCTGGTGATCCGGGCTCCGCCGACCTCCTCGATCGGGCTGTTGCGGGGCCGGTCCGTCGACTCGGCGTCCCGCCAGCGGGCCTGGTCCGCCGCCTGGGCCGCGTCCCACCGGGCCTGGTCGGCTGCTTCGGCTTCGCGCCACCGGACCTGGTCCGCCGACTCGGTGCCGCCCCACCCCGGCCGGTCCGTCGACCGGGCGCCTCCCCATCGGGTCTGGTCCGTCGACGGGGCGTCGCCCCATCGGGTCTGGTCGGTCGACCGCAGGTGGGGCGAGGGTGCCCGGTCGGGACCGGACCAGTCCGGCTCACCGGAGCGGGACCGGTCCAGTCCCTCGGGACCAGGGCGCCCCTCGAGAGTGGACTCGTCCACCACCCGCTTCTTGAGGTTCTTGGCGGCCTGCACGCCGATGTAACCGGCCATGCCGACCCAGATCAGGCCGAAGGTCGAGAATCCGTTGCCGAACATGTACGAGACCGCGACCAGGGTGACCACACCGGTGACCACCGTGGTGACCAACAACTGGATCTTGGAGGGCGGGTAACGACTACGCATGGGCCGACGGTACCTGGGCTTGTCTCGTATCGCCCCTGGTCAACCTGGCGGAGAGGGCTCAGCCGACCCCGTCGGCCGGGTCGGTGGGCTCGAAGGTGGCGGCCAGGTGGAACCTATCCACGCCGACCTGACGTACCCCGGGAAAGGCCCGGACCCGGTCCCAGAGCGGCCCCCGCGAGACGCTGCCGCCGTTCGCGGCCAGGGCGTCGGCGTGCGCCTGGACCGACGACCACTCGGCGAAGTTCAGCACCCGGGTGCCGTCCTCGCTGATGTGGAAGAACCCGCCGATCCCGCCCTCGGGTGGGCCGTCCGCCGAGGCCCGGTCGGCGTCGAGGGCGACGAGGACGGCGTCCACCCAGGACCTGGCGGTCACCTCGTCCGGCGTCTGGACCTGCACCGCCACCAGGGCACCGGGACGGGGCGCGGGGTCGACCCGCTGTCCCCGGTAGAGCCGGTACCGGGTGAGGTCCAGCCGCTCGATCCCGGGCACCGCCGTGTCGATCCGGTCCACCCGCTGCTGTCGCCCATCGGCGAAGAACGCCTGGTACGCGTCCTCGTCCCGCCACAGGGTGTAGTGCCGGACGGTGTCGCCGTCGGTGCCCACGAAGACGCTGTACGACAGCAGCCCGTCCACCCCCGGACGGTCCGCGTACGCCTCGACTATCGCCGCCACCACCGCCTGTTGCCGTTCGGTGGTGCCCACCCGCCAGATGCTGGTCAGGATGAGGCCGGAATCCGTTCGGGTGGGATCGGGCCAGGTGTCGGTTCGGGTCATCGTCGTCATGGGACCGACGCTAGGAACTGCACCGTGGTTGAGGTCAACCCGACCGGAGAACCCGCCCGACCCCCCGCTGGGAACGCCCCCGATCCGACGTCCACCGTTCCCGCAGGGGGCGGGGCGGACACTCAGCCGGCGGCGTACGGCCGCAGCGCGCGGGCCTCCCGGAGCGCCTGCGCCCACCAGACGAGCTGGTCGAACTGGCGACGGGCGGCGGCGTCGGTGCCCGCCCGGTCGTGGGGCTGGCCGTCCTCGGCGAACCGATCCGCCGCGCCGTGGAAGCTGACCGTCTCCCGGATGGTGACAGCATGCAGTTCGGCGAAGACGGGCCGCAGGTGCTCGACGGCGCGCAGCCCGCCGGAGAGCCCGCCGTACGACACGAAGGCGACCGGCTTGGCCCGCCACTCCAGGTAGTGCGCGTCGATCACGTCCTTCAGCGCACCCGGGTAGCTGTGGTTGTACTCCGGGGTCACCACCACGAACGCGTCGGCGGCGGCGA
The DNA here is from genome assembly GCF_040300925.1 of Micromonospora sp. NPDC000207. Taxonomy (NCBI): domain Bacteria; kingdom Bacillati; phylum Actinomycetota; class Actinomycetes; order Micromonosporales; family Micromonosporaceae; genus Micromonospora; species Micromonospora sp. NPDC000207. Next base: position 10,088 of record NZ_JBEPEQ010000029.1, on the reverse strand, counting down.
GCCGCTCGGTGATGCGCTCCGGGTCGACGAGGTCCACCAGGTCGACTGTGAGGTCCTTGCGTTCGCTGGCCTGACCGACCACCCAGTTGGCGACGACGGGACCGAACCGCCCCGGTCGGACACTCCCCATGATCACTGCGACCTGCAACGTCGGACTGCTCATCTCTTGTTTCCCTCCACGGAACTCGGTTGGACCATCCCGACGGTAGGTACTCAACCTCACTTGAGGTCAACTGCGGCCGGTCACCGGTCGGGGCTGTCCGCCGGTGCCATCACCCGCAGGGCGTTGGCGTCCAGGCCGATCCGGATCGGGGTCTGACCGCACAACTCGCCGTCCACCTCGACCCGGGCCGGACGGTCGGTCTCCACCACCAGCTCGCTGACGGCCAGGAACGGGTCGTCGCCGAGGGTGCGGCGGTGGCCGGTCACGGCGTTGCGCACCGCGTCCCAGAGCAGGCCCGGCACTGCCGGACCCCCCACCGGGTACGCCACCAGCAGCCGGTCGTCGGCGTCGGCGTCGGCGGTGATCGGCCGACCGGCCTGGAACCCGCCGTTGGCGACGAACATCTGGTGGGTGACGAACTCGTGTTCCCGCCCGGCGGCCCGCACCGTGGCCCGCATCGGCCGATGCCGGGTGAGCAGGGCCAGGGCGGTCGTCGGGTACGCCAACCGGCCGGTGAACCGCTTCAACCGGTGCGGGGTGTGCCGCATGATGTCGGCGGAGAGCCCGATCCCGACGTGGTTGGCGAAACGCATCTCCCCGGCGAGCCCCAGGTCGACGTCGATGACCTTGCCGTCGGTGAGTACGCCGATCGCCCCGTCCAGGTCGATCGGGACGCCGACGGTCCGGGCGAAGTTGTTGCTGGTGCCCAGCGGCAGCAGGCCGAGGGCCATGTCGGCGTGGGCGAGCAGCCGGGCGGCGGCGCTGAGCGTACCGTCGCCACCCCCGGTGACCAGCAGATCCGGCCCACGCCCGACCGCCTCGTGGAGGCTGCGTTCCAACTCGCCCGGCCGCTCCACCGGGTACGTGCCGATCAGGTCGAAACCGGCCGCCAGCAGCCGCGACCGGGCCTGCTCGTAGAGCCGACGGCCGCGACGGGAGTGGGCGTTGATGACCAGCGCCGCCCGTCGGTCCCGGCGGATGGTCGTGCTCAGCTCCTGCTTGGTTCGCATGGCCTCCGAGACTAGCGGCGTGAGCTGAGAATCAGTCGATGTGCCGGGCGGTCTCAGCCCCGGTCTGCCTTCCCGGACCCGCCCCGGGGGCGGGCGCGCAGGTGGGCGCGTTCACCCTGCCGACCGAAGAGACTGAGAAACTCGACAGGTTCGTCGTCGGCGGGGCCGAACCAGTGCGGCACCCTGGTGTCGAACTCGGCAGCCTCACCGGGGGCCAGCACCAGGTCGTGCTCGCCGAGGACGACCCGCAGCCGCCCGTCGAGGACGTACAGCCACTCGTAGCCCTCGTGGGTTTGCGGCTCGGGCTCCGCCCTCCGCGACGTCAGAATAATCTTGTACGCCTGGATCCCGCCGGCCCGTCGGGTCAACGGCAGCATCGTCATCCCGTGCCGGGTGACAGGGCGCAGGTGGATGCGCGGATCCCCGGTCGGCGGTGCGCCGACCAGCTCGTCGAGCGTGACCCCGTGCACCCGGGCCAGCGGCAGCAGCAACTCCAGGGTCGGTCGACGGGTGCCGGACTCCAGCCGGGACAGGGTGCTGACCGAGATACCGGTCTCGGTGGAGAGTTCGGCGAGGGTGGCCTCCCGCTGCCGCCGCAGCGCCCGCAGCCGAGGCCCGACCGCGTCGAGTGACTGGTCGAGGTCGTCTTCCATGCCGACAAGCTTGCCACTCCGGCAATCCGCCTTGCCAGTCTTCGTCGGTGACCCGCATTGCCAGGCCTTGCCGGCGGACTGCGCTGCCGGTCCTTGTCGGCAGCCTGCACTGCCAGGTCTTGTCGGCGGCCCGGTGGTCAGTGCGTACCGCCCAGGTTGAGGATCACCACCCCGGCGATGATCAGGCCGACCCCGACGACCTTCGTGACGGAGAGCGGCTCACCGAGGAAGGCCGCCCCGATCGCCACGATCGCCGCCGTGCCCAGGCCGGACCACATCGCGTACGCCACCCCGACCGGCACCGTCTTGACCGCCTGCGACAGCAACCCGAAGGCCGTGACGTACGCGACCACCAGCCCGACGGTCGGCCACAACCGGGTGAACCCGTTCGTCGACTTGAGCAGGCTGGTCCCGACCACCTCACTGGCGATCGCCCCGAGCAGGAACAGGTACGCCACGTCCCGTCTCCCATGCACTCCGCAACGTCCCGTTCCCGGTCCCGTTGATTCGGTCGGGGGTGCTGGTCGGGGTCGGCCCTCAGTCGTTCGGAGAGGTCCGATGTCCCAGGCGCGGTGCCCGTACCACCGGGGTGCCGGCCGTCCCCGGACGGAAGTCCCGGGCCGCACCCGCGACCATCTCGTCGGGGTCGCCGACCAGCGCCTCGCGGATGTGCGGCGGGACCAGCTCCGAGGTCGCCACCGCCGTCCGAACCTGCACCGAACGGTCGTCCACCAGTCGTCGCAGGTCCGCCTCGCTCAGCTCGACAGCGAGCACCAGCGCGACGCGGACGTCCACCACGGGGTCCTGGGCGAGGGTGCTCCGCTGGGCTGGGGTGGTCCGCGGATTGCGGGCGAGCCCCTTGCGTACCCGCGCGGTGCGGTCGGCCATCAGGGCCGTGATCACATCGGGGTCGTGGGTGTGGGTGGCGAGCCGCTCCCGTACCTCGGGTGAGACATCGCCGACCAGTCGCGCCGCCAACTCGGGCTCCAGTTCGCGGGACTCCGCGAGGAGACCGCGAAGCTCCTTGTCACGGGCGTCGGCCATCACCCGGCGAACCGACTCGTCGCAGGCCGGGTTCCCGGCGACCGCCCACCGGACCCACCGGTCGGCATCCTTGACGAGCCGCAGGAGATTGCCTACCGACGTCGAAGGGTTCCTCGCCACGGCCTCCCGCACGTCACGATCGAAATCACGGGTCAACGTCCGCAGTGCCTGCGCGGGAGCGTCCGGGCGGCCCGCGACCGTCCTGCGGACCGCAGCCGACGGGTCGGAGGCCAGTTCGATGAGGTCCATCTGCGACGTCGTGGGATCCTGCGCGACGGCGAGCTGCGGGTCTGTGCCGTCACCCGCCGCGACGGCCCCCGGCCCACCGTGACGACCCGACCCACCGACGCCCTGCTGCTTGCCCATAGCCGCCATCATGTCACGGGCCGGTGGGGGACCCGCGAGGCGTGACACGGGGCTCCGATAGTCACGCAGTCGGTCACCCAGGAAGCACGAGAGGGCACATCAGTGAATCGATGTGCCCTCTGACCTCTGTCGGGGTGGCCGGATTCGAACCGACGACCTCTTCGTCCCGAACTGGCGGCAGGCCGGTCGGATCGGGTGTCATCCGAGGTCGTCCGGCCTGCTGGGGGCGCGCTGGGTCGGGTTCGGCGGGCTGGGTTGCTGTACTTCGCTGCTGTACTGCTCGTCGACGAGGAACTGCCGGAAGTGGGTGCGCATCTCTAGCCAGTGACGGTGTTCGTCGCAGGGGTGGAGCCGGCCGCAGCGGCACAGGCTTAGGGCCGCCTCGGCATGCTTGGTCAACAGGATGTCCGCGTGGTCGACCTGGGCCTGGGCGTACTCGCGGAAGGCGGCCGAGGTGTAGAGGGCTCCCATCGGTCACCGCCCCGACTCGGGGGTGTGGCGGTGGAGCCAGAGGGCTTCGGCGACGGCGTCTCTGGGGTCGACGTCGCCGGACGCCAGGCGCTCGCGGGTGACGGCGATCCAGGGCGGCGAGGCGGGCGTGACCTCGCCGCAGGCGGTTCGCATTCCCTCCTGGGCGAGCTGTGCGAGCCGGCAGGGGTCGCGTTGGTTCGTGTGCCAGCAGCCGGCGATCACGCAGAAGCCGAAGCTGTCAGGCCGGTGGGCCTCCCAGAGGGCGCGAGCCAGTCGCCACAGTAGGCGGTGTTGGCAGTCGGCGGGCGGTTCCACGGGCGGGTTCTCGACATCGAAGGACATGCGCTGACGGTCCCGTTCGTCAGCGGGCCGTTCCATGGCCAGCGGTCATGTCACGGTGACATGGGACGACTCGACCAGCGTGAATGGTCGCCATAGGCTGTCGCTCTGCACACCTTGAGTAGTCGGAACGCGACGCTGGGAGCTGCCGTGCTGCTCGATCCGCTGCGAATACCGGAGGACGCGTGGTCGCACGGCGAGGTGGTGGCCGCCCTGGCTGCCCGCGACATCGGCGGCCTGTTCCGCTGGATCACGGGTCTCACCGGGGCGAGTCAGAGCCGGATCGGCGCGGCCGTCGGGCTGGAACAGGGCTACGTCAGCCGGATCATGGCCGGACGCAAGGTCACCTCGATCGACGTCCTGGAGCGGATCGCCGACGGCTGCCGGATGCCCGACCAGGCGCGGACCACGATGGGGCTGGCACCCCGACAGACCGCACCACCGGCTTTTCCCGACCGGCGCACCCACGAGCCGTTCCACGGGACCTGGCAGGAGGACGTACGCAGTGCCGCAGAGCTTTGGCGAGGTGACGTGAACCGTCGAGACGTACTCCGGCAGGTGGCTTTCAGTTCCGCCGGCTACACGCTGCCGGCGCTGCGCTGGTTCACCGCCCCCGACCCGGCTCCGGTCACCCAGCCTGGCCGCAGCGCGGTCGGTCAACCCGAGATTGACACCATCCGGGCGATGACGTCGACCTACCGCCAGTTGGACAACCAGTACGGCGGTGGGCACGCCCGCGACACCGTCGCCCGCTACCTCCACCAGGAGGTGACGCCGCTGCTCACCGACGGCCGGTACGACCATGCCACCGGTCAACGGCTGCTGAGTGCCGCCGCCGAGCTGGCCCAGCTCGCCGGATGGCAGGCGTACGACACGGCCGAGCACGGCATCGCCCAGCGGTACCTGACCCTCGCCCTGGACTTCGCCCACGCCGCCGGAGACGACGGCCTCGGCGCGGAGATCCTCGCCGCGATGAGCCACCAGGCCACCTACCTCGGCCACACCGCCACCGGCCTCGACCTGGCCCGCGCCGCCGGCCGGACAGCCCGCCGCGCCGGCATCCCAGTGCTGGCCGCAGAAGCCCACGTCATGGAAGCCCACGCCCTGGCCAAAGCTAACAACGAACGGGCCTGCGCCGCCGCCCTGCACCAGGCGGAACAGGCCCTCGACCGGGCCGACCGCAGCGCCGACCCGCAATGGCTCAGCTACTTCGACGAGGCGTACCTGTCGGCCAAGTTCGGCCACTGCTTCCACGCCCTCGGCCGCAACACCCACGCCGAACGCTTCGCCGCCCGATCCCTCCGCATGGACAACCGGTACGTGCGCGGCAGAGCCTTCAACCTCGCCCTACTCGCCAGCGTCCACGCCCAGCAGGGCGAACCCGACCGGGCTTGCGCTATCGGCGCGGAAGCCCTGACCCTGACCACCCAGCTACGGTCAGCCAGAGCCGTCCGCTACCTCCGCGACCTGCAAACCCACCTCGCCCCGCACCGGCGACTACCCGCCGTCCGGCACTTCACCGGCCGCATCGACGCCACCCTCGGCCCCCGACGCTGACCATCACAGCTCCCCCCGAGCCCTGCGGGCGACCAACTCCAGCACGGCGATCACCGTGCCAGCACCGACGATCTCGCCCCGAGACACCAGGCCGTACGCCTCATCGAGCGGAATCCACGCGACCTGCTCAGCCTCGTTCACGTCCACGGGTGTGCCCATGTGCTCGGCCTGCCGGGCCAGGAACAGCAGATTCTCGGCGTCGGCGGTCCCAACCCACGGTTGAAAGGACAGCAACGGCTCCACCGACTGGGGCCGCCAGCCGGTCTCCTCCTCGACCTCCCGTACCGCACATTGCGCCGGGTGCTCCTCGTTGTCGACGTAGCCGCCGGGCAGCTCCCACACCCACCGGTCGAACACGAACCGATGCCGCCGCATCAACAACAGACGTTCCTGATCGTCGAGTACAGCGACCATGGCCGACCGGGGAGCCCGGATCACGTACTGCTCGAAGCGAACCCCGTCCGGCAACTCCACCTCGGCGATACTCAGCCGTGCCCGACGGGTGTCGTCGACCACCCGCTCGCCGTGAACGGTCCACCGGGTCAACTCCGTCGCCTGCTCCTCCACCACCCTGCCAGTATCCGCACCGAACCTTCGCCACGCGTCGTCGGCGTCAGTGGGCGCGTCCGGTATGACGGGCTCGGGCAAGTGTCCAACACAGATCACCGTCAGGGCGGGCCGATGAGTGAGAGAGCCGATAACGTCCTTTGCTACTCTCCGTTGCCTACGCTTCTCACTGCGTTGCGCGCGAGCTAGGCTCACACCTGCCTGGGAAGCTGCGGAGGACACATGGCGCGACGTAAGGGTCTCATCGCTCAGATACTCGACGCCCGTAAGCAGGCTAAGAAACTTGAGGCGCAGGCAGCGGCACGCCAGCACCGAGAGTTGATGGCCGAGCAGAAGCGCCAAGAAGCTGAGGCTCACCGCGAGGCCATGCAGGCGGAGGCTGCGGCAAAGAAGGCTGAAGCAGCGCGATTGCGGCAAGAAGCACAGGCGAAGCGCCTGGCAGGCCAGGCGGCGACAAAGGCTGCCCGAGAAGCCATCCAGCGTGAGCGTGCCGAGGAACGACGTCGGGCTGCTGACACCCGTGCGAAGGCACAGGAGGAAGCCACCTCGAAGCGCCTGGCGGAACGAGAGGCGCATGCTGGCAAGCTGATGGAGGCTGAGTTTCGGACCGACGCTATCGGCATGAGGGTCGCGGAGTACGCACAGCTACTGGTTGCGAGGAACAGGGGTGCCGCAGCGGCTGCCCTGGAACTCAGGGCGGCGTTATCCAACGGTAGCCCCACTGCATTTGTCGAGCGTCTGCAACACGCCCTTGCTCAGTCTCGCTATCCCGAGGGTCTGACGGGAAAGGTCGCAGGCCACTATGATCCAGCTTCTCAGGAATTGCTGCTTGAGTACGAGCTACCACTCCAGGACGTCGTGCCTACCGTTGTCGGTTATCGCTATACGACGGCGAAAGGAATGGTTGCCATACCTCGCAAAGAATCCGAGATCAAGAAGCTGTATGGCGACATTCTCGCGCGACTAACATTGCGTACCATTGCCGAGGTGTTCGACGCCACACCTCCGGACCTCGTCACTGGCATCGTCTTCAACGGCTACGTATCCACGAAAGACAAGGCCACCGGCCGATCTGTTCGTCCGCTCCTGATGAGCGTTGGTGCAGAGCGGGACAAGTTCGCCGTAGTGGAACTCGATGAGCCGGAACTGGATCCGGTGCTGTGCCTCCGCAGCCACCTCAACGCCATTGTCTCTCCGCACCCGTACGACCTGGAGGGCGTCAGGCCGGTGGTGTCTTTCGACCTCTCGAAATATAAGTTCGTTGACGAGATGGATGTGCTCGCTGGCTTAGATAGCCGCACGGATCTACTCACCCTCTCGCCTGGAGAGTTCGAGCACCTCATTCGGCGACTCTTCGAAGCCATAGGCATGAAGTCGTGGGTCACGCAGGCATCCAAGGATGAGGGCGTCGATGGAGTGGCTGTCAATGAGGATCCGATCGTCGGCGGGCTCTGTATAATCCAAGCCAAGCGTTACAGCAAGATCGTCGGGCTTGAAGCCATCCACGCGCTTGCCGGGGTAATGGACCACAAGCGAGCAGCCAAGGGCGTCCTCGTCACTACCTCTTGGGTCGGAAAGGCGAGTCGCGACTTCGCTGCCGCAAACGGGCGCATCGAGATCATCGAGGGCCGCAATCTTAAACACTTGTTGAAGGAGCATCTCGACCTAGACGTCCTGATCGGCCTAGAAAAACTCCCCCCAGGTTGGGACAGAGTAGACCTGGAGTAGGAGTCTTGCGATCGCATAAGAGCCCTCGCTTGTAAGTCCTGGGCGCGTTGTCCGGCGGGGTCCGCCCGCGTCTCTGGCCTAGGGCAACCGTTCCGGACCGCCTGGGACAGGGGCGCTCCGTTCGCGCCGGTTGCTGTTAGCAGCTCCACCCTGGCCCGTCAGTCAGGTGGTCGTCGCGGCATTGCTGCCGTCATCGAACCATGACCGAGCGGTGTAGAGGTCGGCGACCTCGGCTGCCGGTGGCTTGGCCACTACGACGCCAACGCCCAGACGGCCCAGTCGCCCCTGTCGACCAGTCCAAGGATGTTCCGATGAGGTGTCGCCTTCTGTCGGAATATCACGCGACACTGCAACTACTTCTAAGGACGTGCCTCCCAGGCAGGGGGAGGGTTGCCATTACCCCAACCCCGTACATCCATACCGTTTCAGTGATCGCCGCTAGCGCTTTGAACAACTTTGACTTTATGGAGTTTGTGGACATCGCTTCTCCCTCCGGCTCCTTCGGAGCGCCTTCACTCACTGCTACCGCCCTGATGTTCAGAAGACGTATTAGAGCGAGGATTAGGAGCAGCCCACCCACTGCCTGCACGACGTGTGGGATTTGAACCCACAGCTCCCCCACCTGGGAGGCACGTACCGCCTCAGTCTAGCAGTGCCGCACCACCACGTGCTTCCTCCCGGCTGCCTGAGTCCGCCACCTGCCAGCGCCGGGCATCTAGCATCTGGGCCCAGGTTCGCTGGCCTCCGTAGCTGTCGACCATGCACGTATCCTGTAGTGGTGAAAGCCCCTATCTGGAGCGCCTTGGCTGCATGGGTCGCGCTCGTAATCAGCGTTGCTAACCTCTGGTACAGCGTCGTCCGGGTGTGGTGGCGCGAAAGGAAGGCGAGTCCAGCGCTCGTGCTCCCCCGCCGACAGCCGCTCCAGTCTGGGCTGGTTGCTGTCATGGCTGCTGTCAGCGGCAACAGGACCACTGCCTGAGGAGCGACTGCGCATCCATCAGGTGACGTCGCCTTCGGCCTCGCCGCTTCGAGGTCCTCTGCGGCGTGGTGGGATCAGGCCATCCGCTTCCAACATTAGGTAATTGAAGTAGTTGCCGATTACCACATTCATCGCTGGCATCTCCTCAAGCTCGGAGAGCAGAGAGGTCAGGAACATGCCAAGGGTGTAGTCACCCCACGCGTCCTTGCGGTAGCTCCCATTAAGCATTTCGTAGACGGATCCCTCACCCAGGCATGCTACTTCCGAAACCAATCTATAGCTGTCAAGATTCCACTTTGACCCCGGAGACTTTTCTGAATAGCGAGCCGCCGAATTCAGAACAGGATACTTGCTACACAGATCCCGATAATGCCGGTCCAGCGTATCGAGCTTCAATCCACCATAACCAAGCACCAGCAGCATTGGCGGCCGGTGATCAACCAGTTCGTTAAGGGATCGCACGGGCCTTTCCGGCTGCAAGCCATACACCGAATACAGGTTCTCGAAGGCATCCCCAAGCGTGACTTTTGTGAGGGTAGTTTTCACCTCGATCACCGCAAGTACGCCTTCGACTGGAAGTATCTGGTTCTTGTTCTCATCCACGAACAGTTTCGGGCAACTCATTGCATCGTATATGATGACGTCGCAATGCCTGCTAGATTCGCCAGCACCGTTGACTATTTTGCCCTTACCTACCCCAAACTTTGCCGGAAAAAAGTTACGCAGGACCTCGCGCAACACATGCTCATTCCCTAGCCCTTTTTCTAGGTTGTGTCCAATTATGTTCGCCTGCCTAGCCTTCTCTGCCAGGAGGCGATTCAGTTGCTCAAAAACGGCTTTGCCAATCTCGTTCATCGTCATGGAGCCAGCCCGGTTAGGTAGAGGGAGGAGTCCACATTGTCCCACCCATGCTCACCAAGGTGCCATCCCGTCTGCCGTCGACCCGCCCTCCTGGGGAGCGGGCCGCCGCCCGGCCCGCCACGTCAAGCGGACCTTGACGGCTCGTGCGGACGCTGGCGGGTCGGGCGGTGGTCTGCTCGGCATGCCCGGGTTGATGGCAGGCGGGATGGCCACCGCAACCACCGACGGACCGCGACCCGCCGACGGAGCCCCGGCCATCCTGGAGCCGGAGCGCCCCCGCCGGAGGCGCTCTAACCGCACCCCCGCGACCGCCGCCAGCTCGCCGACGCGGCCGGCGTGCGCTTCCCTAC
>NZ_JBEPEQ010000028.1:0-53051 GCF_040300925.1 Micromonospora sp. NPDC000207 | reverse complement strand
TTAAGCGGGTCCCGGTGGTGGGGTACGCCGCGGCCGTTGTTTTCTTGGGTTGGTGCGGCGACCCACGGGGGCCGGGGGGGGCCGAGGCGGCCCGCCGCGTCGCCGATCAGGTACAGGGCGGACAGGGGGATACGAACCGATGGCGAAATCGGTGCACACCGTCGCGGTGATCGGGGCGGGCAAGATCGGCGAGCTGGTCCTCTCCGGGCTGCTCCGCTCGGGTTGGCCGGCCGACCGGCTGCTGGCCACCGCCCGACGACCAGAGCGCGCCGAGGAGCTCGCCTCCCGGTACGGCATCCGGGTGGTCGACAACCACACCGCCGTCGAGACCGCCGAGGTGCTCGCCGTCGCCGTCAAGCCGCAGGACGCCGCCACCCTGCTGGAGGAGATCGGCCCCAAGGTCCCCACCGACAAGCTGGTGATCTCCCTCTGCGCGGGCCTTCCGACCGGTTTCTTCGCCCGTCGACTCCCCGAGGGCACCCCTGTCGTACGGGTGATGACCAACACCCCGGCCCTGGTGGACGAGGCGATGACCGCCATCTCGGCGGGCGTCCACGCCACCGGTGAGCACCTGGCCCTGGCCGAGGAGATGTTCACCCCGCTGGGCGTGACCATCAGGGTCCCCGAGTCCCAGCAGGACGCGGTGACCGCCCTCTCCGGCTCCGGGCCGGCCTACTTCTACCTGCTGGTCGAGGCGATGGTCGACGCGGGCATCCTGCTCGGGCTGCCCCGGCAGGTGGCACACGAACTGATCGTGCAGACCGCGATCGGCTCGGCGGTGATGCTGCGCGACTCCGGGGAGCACCCGGTGAAGCTGCGCGAAGCGGTCACCTCGCCCGCCGGCACCACCATCTCCGCCATCCGGGAACTGGAGCGACACAGCGTACGCGCGGCGCTCCTGGCCGCCCTGGAGGCTGCCCGGGACCGGGCCCGAGAGCTGGCCGCCCAGTCCGACTGAGCCGGGGCGGTACCTGCGACGGTGACCGATACCGCATACTGGCCCGGTGTTCACCCTCGCCCAGGCCAGGTCCCTGGTCTCCACCCTGCGACCCCGGATCGACGAGCTGATCCGGCTCCGGGCCGACCTGACCGAGCTGCGCACCGACCTGGCCGACCACGGCGTCTCCGTGCTCGGCGGGCGTGCCGAGGTCAAGGCCCTGGAGGCGCGGCTGCACGCCGTGCTGGAAGAGCTGAACGGGCACGACATCCAGGTCAAGGGCATCGCCCCGGTCCTGCTCGACTTCCCCGGCGAACGTGACGGCCGCGCGGTGCTCTGGTGCTGGCTGGAGGGTGACTCCGACGTCAGGTGGTACCACCGCGCCGACTGCGGCTTCGCCGGCCGCCGCCCCCTCTGAGGTCGCTTATTCCCTACTGGACAAAGTCGGGTTTCCGATCAATCCGCAACGAGTGGGCTGCGAGGAGTACGAGTGGATGTCTTCGGTGTGCGTGATCAGCTCATCGGAGACTACCGGGAATTCACATCGAGTTCTGTGGACCCCTGCGATTCTTAGGGTCAGAGAGCATGTCGAGCGCCTCTTCCGGATCAAGGAGCACAGCGGTGACCCGGGGAACCAGCCCCTGCGGCTGCATCAACACCAGCGGGAAGCCATCACGACCGCCCGCGAAGGCCACAGCTACGTGCTCACCACCGGCACCGGCTCGGGTAAGAGCCTTTCGTACATCGTGCCGATCGTCGACCGGGTGCTGCGGGCGAAGGCGGACGGAACGTATCGACCCGGAGTAAAGGCGATCATCGTTCATCCGATGAATGCGCTGGCCAACAGTCAGCTGCACGAGTTGGAGAAGTTCCTCTGCTGGGGCCGTCCAGCGGATGCACCGCCGCCGGTCAGCAGGCCGACGCGTGACCGCCGGTCTGGCCGCATCGTGGTCGGTCACCCTGCGCTACGCCCACCTGGCCGCCGAGCACTTCTGGGGTGCGGTCGAGCAGCGCTGCCCAGGGCGGCTGCCGGCGCCGTGAGGCGTTGGACGAGTTGACGGCGGACGCGATCGACATGGGCGTCTACGACGAAGCGATTCGTCGTGGCCGTCAGTCGTCGGGCGACCAGCCGGACGAGTAACTGCCCACTGATGATCGTTGCCGTGCTGGACGCCTGCGTCCTCGTGCCGAGCGTGCTCGCCGACACCCTGCTGCGCTGCGCCGAGCAGGACCTGTACCGCCCGCTCCGGACCCGGGCGATCCTCGACGAGGTTCGCCGGAACCTGCCGCCGTCGGTGCTGGGTGCCAAGGCCGAACGCAGGGTCGAGGTCATGCGGGAACACTTCCCGAGAGCGATGGTCTCGGGTTATGAGTCGCTCATCCCCGAGATGACCAACGACCCCAAGGACCGCCATGTGCTCGCCGCCGCCGTCGCCGCCGATGCGGAGGTGATCGTCACCGCCAACCTCCGTGACTTCCCGGACCATGCGCTCGCCCCGTACGCCATCGAGGTGCTGCATCCGGACGACTTCCTCTGCCTGCTGTTGGAGGACGACCCGGAACGGATCGCGGACATCGTCGTACAGCAGGCAGAGGCCACCGGCAGGGGCGGACGGCCGAAGCTCGGTGTGGACGACGTCTTGAGCGGCCTGGCCGGATGCCGGGTGATCCGGTTCGCGCACCGGGTCTCCCTTCAACTGGCCGAAGGCCGTTAGCCCCGCCCTGTTCTGGCTGAGAAGTGGTGGTCTTATCGGCGTCGCCGGGTCTCCAGCGGCCACTCCAGGCTGACCGTCTCGTCGCGGCCCTGCCGGTCGAAGTACTCCTGAAGCTCTCGTTTCTGCTCGGCGTACCAGGTGATCTGCGCCCGGTGGAGGGCGTCAGGGAACATCCGGGCGATGCGTTCGTGCCGGGCCGCGATCGACACGGCCATCTCGACGGCGGCACGGGCGTCGTTCGCGGCGTCGTGGGCGGAGCTGAGATCCACCTCGTAGTACCTGCACAGGTCGCCGAGTTGCCGGCTGCCGTACCGGCGAGGTTCGACCTCCTGGTGCAGGATCGAGGGGTCGATGACGACGGCCCGGTCCCAGTCCAGCGGCGCAAGGGCGTGCCGGGCCAGCTCGGCGTGCAACGTCGTGACGTCGTAGTGGGCGCAGAAGGCGACGAGCGGCGTGCCGTCGGCGATCACCTTTCCGATCGCCGCTCCCAACTCGGCCAGCGCCTCCCCGGCCGGCCTTCCGGCGCTGCGCACCATCTCGTCGGTGATCCCGTGGATCTCGGTGGTGCGGGGCGGGATCGGCACGCCCGGGTTGACGAGCCATTCTGCGGTCGTGCCATCGGAGTACACCAAGGCGGCGGAGACGATACGGGCGTCCATCGGCTCGTCGTCGGTGGTCTCGATGTCGAAGCCCACCACCGGCATGTCGTGCCACCCGCGGTGGTCGCCCGGCGGTGGCGCCGTCTCGACCGGTGCGCAGTCATGGTGGTAGGTGGTCCAGCCGCTGCCGAGATTGATCGCCTGTCCGGCTCCAGCCTCCACCCGCCGTCGGCATGTGCCACAGTTGCCGGGGAACCTGTTGATCACGATAGGGACTCCTGGTTCGGTCATGCGGATGTACGGATGCATGTGGGCGTCGGGGTGATGAGGCGCGACGGGCCACGTGCCTGAAGATCTTGAGTCATCGGTCGCGTGGTCGGCACCCACCGGCCGGGGCCACCGTACGACCTCTGTGGACAGTTGGGGATAACCCTTCGTCGGGTGCATCTTCCGGACGGACTCCCGTCAACAGCGACGGGTGCAACTCTGGTGACGGCAAGGCGACAGGTGGGGATCGGTGAGTGATCCCGAGGAGTCGTGGCTCGCTCATACTCACCGCCCGTAGGCTTAAGGATGCTTGCCTACTGCGTCGCCTACAGGCTGGTTCGGGGGCATCTGGTGTACGCCTCCGGCGAACACCCGCAGCCACGGCACGTCGTACGTAACGCCGGGATCGCGATCCTCTGTCATGCAATCGACCTGGCTGCCGAGCCGCTCGAACTCCTTGCTCAGGTCGCCTCGGTGGCCACCGAGGTCACGCGTGCGGGTTGTGCTCGTGCGGATGCTTCGTGCTGATCGGAGCTGACGCGTAGGAATCGATCGAGCGCCTACCGGTGATCCCGGGTGGAGGGTCGGCGGCGGGCCTCGGAGAGCCCCTGTCGTCGCCGGAGGGCCAGTACCCCGACGACCAGCAGGGCAGCGCCCACACCCCCCACCACCCACTGGTACGTTCCGGCGGGCCCTGCCGACCCCCCGGAGCGGTCACCCGCCTCGGCCTGGGGGGCGGCGCTCGGGGTGTGGTCCCCGGCGGCACCGGTTTCGGGGGCCGGTCCGGAGCCGCTGCGGGGACCCCGCAGTCCGAGCCCGCCGGTCTCGGCGTCCACCCCGCCGGTAGCGACGGTCCCGGCGTCCGAGGCGTCCTCGCGGAGTTCGGTGGTCAGTCCGCCCCGCTCGGCGTCGAGGACCAGCAGGGAGTAGACGGCACCGTCGGTGAGGGTGACCCGGGCGTCGGTGCGGGGGCCGTTCGTTCCGCCCAGCCGTAGCCGCCAGGAACCCGGGTCGACCGACCGGTATCCGGTGGTGGTGGCGAACTGGACGCCCTCGGCGATCACCGGTCCGTCGGCGGCGGCGACGTCCAGGACGGGGGCTCGGACGGAGGCCTGGACCACCCGTACCTTCGCCTGTCCGGCGGGTGGGGGGCTGAGGTCGTCGGCGAGGACCCGCAGGCCGAGGTCGGCGTACCGGCCCACCCCGGCCACCGTGTACGCCTTCCCGGCCCGGACCCCCACCTCGGTGGTGAGCACCGGCTTCTGGTCGGCGGGGGCTCCGGCGGGCCGCATCGCCACTGCGTACCGCCCGGGTGGGACGGGCAGGTACGGCGAGACGACTCCGTACCCGACGGCGGGGAAGACCTGCGGCTCGTCGGTGTCGGGCGCGGTGAGGTACACGTCGACGGCGGGGGTGTCGGGGGAGAGGTGGGCCAGTCGGACGTACCCGACGGGCTTCTCCTGCCCGGTCCGCGACGCGGCGGTGGCCGGCGCGACGGGGGTGAGGATGGGCCCCGCCCCGAGCAGCAACGTGGCGACGACGCCGCCGATCCGGCGGGTCGGGGTACGGGGGACACGCATCACGCCTCCGGAGAGCTGTCCAGGGTGCACGGTGGGTAACCAGAGTCCCGTCTGTGGGACTTCGACGCAAGTCGACAGGGAGTCCGACATCCGATCGATCGAGCCGGGGTCGGAGGTCGTCCGGTAGGAGTCGGATTTCCGCTGGTCAGAGTGGATCGGTGCGTGGGTGGGCAGGGAGGGGGAGCGGTGGCGGCGCGAGGCTCCGCCGGGGTTGGCGGCCGGGCCGCTCCCCGCCCGCACCTCCGCGACCTCGGGAGATCGAAGTAGATGCATCTTGACGGAATGGTGAACTGGTGAGTAGCGTCTCACCCTAAATTAGTAAACCTTCCTAACTGTTAGAGGAAGAGGCGTCATGAACAGACCGCTCCGCCGCGCCCTCTGGCTCGGCACCGTGCTGGCGGTGACCGTCGCCCTGATCCCGATGACCTCCGCCTCCGGTGCCGGCTCGGTCACCGCCGCCTTCACCAAGGCACAGGACTGGGGGACCGGTCACGAGACGAAGGTGACCATCACCAACAGCTCGACCAGCACCCTCGCGACCTGGCGCATCGAGTTCCAGCTGCCCGCCGGTACCACGATCGCCAGTTCCTGGGACGCCGACGTGACCGCCAGCGGCAACCGCTACGTGGCGGTCAAGAAGAGCTGGGCCGGCAGTCTCGCCCCCGGTGCCTCGTTCAGCTGGGGTTACAACGGGACCGGGGCCTACCGCGCCCCGGTGACCTGCACCATCAACGGCGCGGCCTGCGGTGGCGGCACCCCGCCGCCCACCACCCCGCCACCGACCACCGCCCCGCCGACCACGCCCCCACCGACGACCCCGCCGCCGACCACCCCGCCGGACCCGAACAAGAAGGTCGTCGGCTACTTCGCGCAGTGGGGCGTCTACGGCCGCAACTACCACGTGAAGAACATCCACACCAGCGGGTCCGCCGGCAAGCTGACCCACATCCTGTACGCCTTCGGCAACACCACCGGAGGCCGGTGCACCATCGGGGACAGCTACGCCGACTACGAGAAGGCGTACACCGCCGCCGACAGTGTCGACGGCGTCGCCGACACCTGGGACCAGCCGCTGCGCGGCAGCTTCAACCAGCTGCGCAAGCTCAAGAAGATGCACCCGCACCTGAAGGTGATCTGGTCCTTCGGGGGTTGGACCTGGTCCGGTGGCTTCACGCAGGCGGCGCAGAACCCGACCGCCTTCGCCGAGAGCTGCTACAACCTGGTCGAGGACCCGCGCTGGGCCGACGTCTTCGACGGCATCGACCTGGACTGGGAGTACCCGAACGCCTGTGGCCTCACCTGTGACGCCAGCGGGCCGGCGGCGTTCAAGAACGTGGTCGGCGCGGTGCGGTCCAAGTTCGGTTCCTCGGCGCTGGTCACCGCCGCCATCACCGCGGACGGCAGCAACGGCGGAAAGATCGACGCCGCCGACTACGCCGGAGCGGCGACCCACCTCAACTGGATCATGCCGATGACGTACGACTACTTCGGCGCGTTCAGCCCGCAGGGACCCACCGCCCCGCACTCACCGCTGACCTCGTACACCGGCATTCCGCAGCAGGGGTTCTGGTCGGACGCGGCGATCCAGAAGCTCAAGAGCAAGGGCATCCCGGCCAACAAGCTGCTGCTCGGCATCGGCTTCTACGGCCGGGGCTGGACCGGGGTGACCCAGACCGCGCCGGGCGGGACCGCCACCGGACCGGCACCGGGCACCTACGAGCAGGGCATCGAGGACTACAAGGTACTCAAGAACACCTGCCCGGCCACCGGCACCGTCGGCGGTACGGCGTACGCCAAGTGCGGCAGCAACTGGTGGAGCTACGACACCCCGCAGACCATCGGCGGGAAGATGACGTACGCGAAGAACCAGGGACTCGGCGGGGCCTTCTTCTGGGAGCTCTCCGGGGACACCGGCAACGGTGAACTGATCGGCGCGATCCGCTCCGGTCTGGGCTGATCCGGCCGGCCGCTCGCATCAGGGGCCCCTCGTCGACGGTTCGCGTCGGCGAGGGGCCCGCTGCTATCCGACGAGCCAGAGGGCGGGGGTGGTCGGCGGCTCCCACCCGACCAGGGCCGTGTGCGCCTGGCGGCACCGGTACGTCCGGCCGGCGTGGCCGACCTGGTCGCCGACGGCGTACGCGGTCCCCGCCCGCCAGGCCGGAACGCCGGTCGGCGGTGCGGTGGTCGGCGGGGGAGTGGTCGGCGGCGGTGCGGTGGTGGGCGGTGCGGTGGTCGGCGGGGGCGGGGTGGTCGGTGGGGTGCCTCCGAAGGTGACGTCGGAGCAGGTGTAGAAGGCCTCGGGGCTGTCCGAGCGCTGCCAGATCGAGTAGACCAGGTGCCGGCCGGAGCGCTGCGGCACCCGGGCGGTCATCCGGTAGGAGCCGTCGGTGAGCGCCGGGTCGGTGGCGGTGTGGAACACCTCCAGGTCGGCCCAGGTCAGCGGGCGGGTCGGGTCGTACCCGGTCCGGGTCAGGTAGAGCGTGAAGGTGCCCCGGTGCGGGGCCGTGGCGCGGTAGGCGAAGTTCCACGTGCCGCCGGAGGGCAGTGCGGTCGCCGGCCAGTCGGCGCGGGCCAGGTCGAACCCCCGGTACTTGTCGCGGTTGGCGCTGCACAGGCGGCCGTCCGGGATGAGCTGCCGGTGGTTGCCGGCGGCGTTGGCGATGTTCACCTCGTGCCAGTCGTACACCGCCTGGGTGCCGCCGGTGGCCACGGCCGCGCGGCAGGCGGCGGAGTCGGGGGTCTCCGCCCCCTCCAGGAAGCAGGTGTACGTCCGGCTGGCCGGCGACTGCATGCTGCCGTGCGCCGCCGCCGAGCCGGTCAGGCCGACGGCCAGCGCCGTGGGGAGGACACCGAGGGTGGTGGCGATCAGGGCCTTGCGACGTCGTCTCATGACGACCTCCACTGTTAGGAAAGTTAACAAAAAGTGTCCGCCGTCGAGGCGTGTCGATGCAAGTGGGTCGATGTGCCAAACTCGCTGTCACGGAGCGAGTCGGGACGACCCCGTCGCGTCGCTTCGGCCCCAGGCGACACCGACGGGAGGACCGATGCGGGTGGAGACCGGGAGGGCGGCGGTGGCCGTCGCCACGCTCGTGCTGTTGCCCGGCGCGCTCTTCGGGTGCGCTCTCGGCGGGGACGACCCCGACGCCCGGCCGAGCCCCACACCGAGCGAGGACGTCGACGCGAAGTCCCGCGAACGGGTCCAGGCCTACCTCGACGCGATGGTCGCCAAGGACGTCGCCGCCGGGCGTAACCAGCTCTGCACCCCGCTGTACGACGCCTTCGACGCGGGCGCCACCGGGCCGAACGGGGACTTCGCCGACCACTTCGAGGTCTCCGACGTCGCGATCACCGACGTCCGACGCGGCCCGCGCGGGCAGCAGGTCGACACCGTTCTGACTGTGACGGTGGGCACCAGGCAGGTGGTACGGGCGCTGGAGTTCACGGTCACCCGCAGCGGGGCCGACTGGTGCATCTCCGGTGAGGCGCCGGGCACTCCGAGCCCGCAGGCGTCGGAAACCCCGGCCACCGCGAGTCCGCAGGCGTCGGACGCCCCGGCCGCCCCTCCGAAGACCGCCGGCCCGACGGTCGGGACCGCCGCCGACGATCCCGACCTCAACGACGCCCCGGGCTGACCTGCCGGGCTTGTGCGGGTCGTCTCATCTGCCGGAACCGTCCCCCTCGGCGTGGCGATCGGACCCGTTCGCCGTACGCTTTCGACATGCGCCAAGAGTGGCACCAGCTGAGCCATCCCGGGGTGGACAACCCCGGCCTGCAGACCAGCCGACCGACGGTGGACACCGAGGACGCCGCCCTCGGCCTGGACCGCTGGCGGGACCTGCCCCGTGCACAGACCCCGCCGTGGCCGGACCAGACCCAGGTCGCCGAGGTCTGCCGGGTGCTCGACACAGTGCCCTCGGTCGTCGCCCCGTACGAGGTCGACGAGCTCCGGCAGCGCCTCGCCCTGGTCTGCGAGGGCAAGGCGTTCCTGCTCCAGGGCGGTGACTGCGCCGAGACCTTCGCCGACAACACGGAAAGCCATCTGCTGGCCAACTCCCGCACCCTGCTCCAGATGGCGATCGTCCTCACCTACGGCGCGTCCCTGCCGGTGGTGAAGGTCGCCCGGGTCGCCGGGCAGTACACCAAGCCCCGCTCGCTGCCGACCGACGCCCGAGGGCTTCCCGCGTACCGCGGGGACATGATCAACTCGCTGGAGGCGACCCCGGAGGCCCGGGTCGCCGACCCCCAGCGCATGATCCGGGCGTACGCGAACTCCGCCGCCGCGATGAACATGCTCCGGGCGTACCTCGCCGGAGGACTGGCCGACCTGCACGCCGTGCACGACTGGAACAAGGGCTTCGTGCGCAACTCCCCGGCCGGGGAGCGGTACGAGGCGATCGCCCGGGAGATCGACCGGGCCATGGCCTTCATCAGGGCCTGCGGGATGACGAACGACGAGGCCCTGCGGCGGGTCACCCTCTACTGCTCCCACGAGGCCCTGGCGCTGGAGTACGACCGGGCTCTCACCCGGGTCTCCGACAACCGGGCGTACGGCCTGTCCGGGCACTTCCTCTGGATCGGCGAGCGGACCCGGCAGATCGACGGCGCGCACATCGACTTCATCTCCCGGATCGCCAACCCGATCGGGGTCAAGATCGGTCCGGGGACCAAGCCCGACGAGGCGATCGAGCTGTGCGAGAAGCTCAACCCGGACAACATCCCCGGTCGCCTCACGCTGATCAGCCGGATGGGCAACCACAAGGTGCGCGACGTCCTGCCGGCGATCGTCGCCAAGGTCCACGCGTCCGGTGCCAAGGTGGTCTGGCAGTGCGACCCGATGCACGGCAACACCCACGAGTCGTCGAACGGCTACAAGACCCGGCACTTCGACCGGATCGTCGACGAGGTGCTCGGCTACTTCGAGGTGCACCGGGGCCTGGAGACCCACCCCGGTGGCCTGCACGTCGAGCTGACGGGTGAGGACGTCACCGAGTGCCTCGGCGGGGCGCAGAACATCGCCGACCTCGACCTGCCCGGCCGGTACGAGACCGCCTGCGACCCGCGCCTGAACACCCAGCAGTCGCTGGAACTGGCCTTCCTCGTCGCGGAGATGCTCCGAGGGTGACGCGAGGAGTGAGCTTGCGAGCCCCGCAGTCGGCGCCCGGAGGGTTGGTGCTGTGGGTGACGCGAGGAGTGAGCTTGTGAGCCCCGCAGTCGGTGCCCGGAGGGTTGGTGCTGTGGGTGACGCGAGGAGTGAGCTTGTGAGCCCCGCAGTCGGTGCCCGGAGGGTTGGTGCTGTGGGTGACGCGAGGAGTGAGCTTTGTGAGCCCCGCAGTCGGTGCCCGGAGGGTTGGTGCTGTGGGTGACGCGAGGAGTGAGCTTGTGAGCCCCATAGTCGGCCCCCGGAAGGGTGGTGCTGTGGTGACGGAAGGATGATCTTGTGACTGTCGATCTGCGTTCGGACACGGTGACCCGGCCGACCCCGGGGATGCGGGCGGCGATGGCCGGGGCTGACGTCGGCGACGACGTGTACGGCGAGGACCCGACCGTCAACGCGCTGGAGGCCCAGGTCGCGGCGATGTTCGGGCACGAGGCGGCGATGTTCGCCCCGTCCGGGTCGATGGCGAACCAGATCGCCCTGCAACTGCTGGTGTCGCCCGGCGAGGAGTTGCTCTGCGACGCCGACGCGCACGTGGTGACGTACGAGATGGGGGCCGCCGCCGCGTACGGGGGGATCTCCTCCCGGACCTGGTCACCGGCGGGGGCGGACATCGACCCGGTGACGGTGACCGCCATGATCCGCCCGGCGGGCTACCACGCGGTGCCGACCCGGGCGATCGCCGTCGAGCAGACCCACAACCGGGGTGGCGGCGGGGTGATCCCACTGGACACCCTGCGGGAGCTGCGTCGGGTCGCCGACGACTCCGGGATCGCCCTGCACTGTGACGGGGCCCGGATCTGGCACGCCCACGTCGCCGACGGCGTCGGCCTGCGGGAGTACGGCCTGATCTTCGACACCCTGTCGGTGTGCCTGTCGAAGGGGCTCGGGGCGCCGATCGGGTCGGTGGTGGTCGGCAGTGTCGAGAGAATCGAGCGGGCCCGGGTGATCCGTAAGCGGATGGGGGGCGGCATGCGTCAGGCAGGTGTGCTCGCCGCCGCCGGCCGGTACGCCCTGGACCACCACGTCGACCGCCTCGCCGAGGACCACGTACGGGCGGCCCGGCTGGCCGAGGCGGTCGCCCCGTTCGGGGTGCTCGCCGCCCCGGTCCGCACCAACCTCGTACCGCTGGATCTGTCCAAGTCGGCGCTCGACGCACCGGCCGTGGCGGCTGCGGCCCGCGCCGAGGGGGTGCTGATCTCGGTCCTCGGGCCGAGCGTCGCCCGCCTCGTCACCCACCTTGACCTCGACGACGCGGGCGTTGAGCACGCGGCCGAGGTGTTGACCCGCATCCTGCGGGGCTGATCCGTCCGGTCCCCGGCGGGGTGGGTGTCGCCGCCCCGCCGGGTCAGGGCCGCAGACGCTCCCGCAGGGTCAGGGCCGCAGGCGCTTGAGCACCGCGATGTCGGCGGCGTGCCCCTCGTTCCGGTCGCCGCTGGGCGTCTCGACCAGGACCGGCACCCCGGCGGTGGCGGGGTGGGTCATCAGTTCGGCGAAGGCCGGCTCCCCGATGGAACCCTTGCCGATCGACTCGTGGCGGTCCCGGGTGGAGCCGCAGAGGTCCTTCGAGTCGTTGGCGTGCACCAGGCGCAGCCGTTCGGCCCCGACGGTGGCCACCAACGTGTCCAGGGTCCGGGTCATCCCGCCTTCGGCGGCCAGGTCGTGGCCCGCCGCCCAGGCGTGACAGGTGTCGAAGCAGACCCCCATCCAGGGGTGCCGGTCCACAGCGTCCAGGTACGGCCCGAGGTGTTCCACCCGGGAGGCGAGCGACCGCCCGCCGCCCGCGCTCGGCTCGACCAGGAGCCGGGGACCCCCGGTGGCCATCGCCTCGTCAAGCAGCGGCAGGAGCGCGGCCCGGACCTGCTGCATCGCCGCCTCGGCGTGCCCGGCGTCGACGGCGCTGCCGGCGTGGAAGACCACCCCGGCGGCCCCGATCGCGGCTCCCCGACGCAGCCCGTGCGCCAGGGCCTCGGTCGACCTGCGGACCGTCTCGGGGGTGGGGGAGCCGAGGTTGACCAGCAGGCTGGCGTGGATGAACACCGGCAGGCCCCGCTCGGCGCAGCCGGCCCGGAACAGTGCGTCCTGCCCGGGATCACCGGGCGGCAGCGCCCAGCCCCGGGAGTTGGCCACGTAGACCTGGACCACCTCGGAGCCGATCTCGTCCGCGTACGGCAGAGCCGCCTTGGCCAGTCCGCCGGAGGTCGGGGTGTGCGAGCCGACCGGTCTGTGCTCGGTCATGTCAGAAGCATCCGATGGTGATCTGGGTGCCCGAGGGCACCTGCGAGTTCTCGCCCGGGTTCTGGAACCGGACCGTGCCGTTCGGGTTGAACTGCACAGCCACCGGGAAGCCCTGACTCTCCAACTGCTGCTTCGCCTCCTGGCAGGGCAGGTCGACCACCCTCGGCACCGCCACCTGCGGTGGCCCCTTGCTGACCTTGAGCTTGACCTTGGCGTCCTTCTCGACCCCGGCCCCGTTCTTCGGGTCCTGGTCGAGGACCTCGTCGCGTGGCTTGTCGGAGTCCGTGTACTCCTCGGTCACTTCGAGGCCGAGGCCGGACAGGGTCGACCGGGCCTCGTTGAGGTTCTTGCCGACCAGGTTCGGCACCGTGATCGGCGCCCGACCCTTGCTGAGGATCACGGTGATCTTCGTGTCCGGTCGGACCTCCTCACCGGCCTTGGGGTCGGTCGCCACGACCACCCCCTCCGGGAGGCTGTCGTCGTACCGGGCGTTGCCCTTCTCGATAACCAACCGGGCGTTGAGCAGGTCCGTCTCGGCCAGGTCGAAGTCCTTGCCGACCACGTCGGGGACGGGGAAGCTCTCCGGACCGAGGGAGAGGGTGAGGGTGATCCGGCCGCCCTTGAGGACCCGTCCCGCCGAGGCGGGCTCCTGTCGGACCACCCCGTCGCGGGGCACCTCCGGGTGGAACTGCGGATCGTCGTAGACGACGGTGAAGCCGCCCCGCGCGGCCTGCGCCTCCGCCTGCGCCTTCGTCAGCGCGACGAGCTCGGGGGCGACCGTGTAGCGGCCCACCCCGAACCACCAGCCACCGACGGCGGCCACCAGTCCCAGGACCACGATGACGGCGGCGATGCCGAGCCGGCCCTGTGACCCGGCGGCGATCTTCGCCCGGACCGCCTGCAACCTCTCACCGAGGCCGCCGGACGGGGTCGCCCGGCGTCGGTGCGGGCGGCTCTCCTGCTCCGGCAGCCGGGCCCAGGTGGGTCGCTGAGCCGGTTGCAGCGCCGCCACCGCCATTGTCGGCTCGGCCATCGGCGGGACGTCGGTGATCCGCCGGATGACAGCCGTCTGGGTGTTCGGGTCGCCCAGGTCCTCCCGGGCCGTCTGCACCTCGGACAGGAGCGCACCGGCGTCGGTGGGCCGGGCACCGGGTTCCCGTCGGGTGGCCCGTGCCACGAGGTCGTCGACAGCCCGGGGCAGGGCCGGCACCAGTGTCGACGGGGCGGGTACGTCCCGGTCGACGTGCTGCCAGGCGACGTCGACGGGTCGGTTGCCCTCGTACGGCACCCGGCCGGTGACCATCTCGAACAGCACGATCCCTGCGGAGTAGACGTCACTGCGGGCGTCTGCCCGGCCCTCGGTGACCAGCTCCGGTGCGACGTACGCGACGGTGGCCATCAACTGGTTGCCGCTGGCCTCGTCCGCGCTGGCCTCGACGGCCCGGGCCAGCCCGAAGTCGGCGACCTTCACCACCCCGTCGACCAGGTTGGCCACGCCCCCGGTCGGGGCCTCGGCGACGAGCACGTTCTCCGGTTTGACGTCCCGGTGCACGAGTCCCGCCCGGTGCGCGGCGGTGAGGGCGGCGAGCATCTGCTCGGTGATCGCCAACGCCTCGTCCGGGTTCAACCGGCGGCGCTCGGCGAGGACCTCACGCAGCGTCCGCCCCCTGACGTACTCCATGACCAGGTAGGGCAGGCCGTTGTGGATGCCCTGGTCGTAGACGGCGACCACGTTGGGGTGGGTCAGCCGGGCGATCGTCTTCGCCTCGTCGGTGAACCGCCGGACGAATCCGGGACCCCGGTCCCGGGCGTCGGGCGCCTGGGTCGGGTGGATGATCTTGACGGCCACCGTGCGCTCAAGGCGCTCGTCGGTGGCGGTGTAGACGGTCGCCATGCCACCACGGGCTACGCGACTGCGAATGCGGTAGCGCCCGTCGAGCAGCGAGCCCAGGAGTGTGTCGGCGACCTGTGTGTCCATCGGCGAGAAGTGTAAGTCTCCGTAAGGGGAAGGTGGTACAGGATGCTACGCCCCGGGGGCGACATCCGGAGTCCCGACGCGTCCGGGCAGGTCACAGTCGGTACGACAGGTGCGTTTCCGGCGCCGGACGGCCGAGCGGGACGACGGCGTTCGGGCTCGTCCGGGGTGCCGATGGCGGCCGGACGGCGGCGCGTGGCAGGGTGATCGGGTGAGTGAACCCGTACCCGCCGACGCCGCCCCGGCCGACTCCGACCTCCCCGGCCCCGCCGACCCCGCCGCGTGGCTGACGCTGCCCGACGTCGCCGAGCGGCTCGACCTGTCGATCAGCAAGGTCCACCAGCTGATCCGGGATCGTGAGCTGCTGGCCTTCCGCCGTGACGGGGTCCGCCGGGTCCCCGCCGACCTGGTCGCCAACCCGACGGTGCGCAAGCACCTGCCCGGGGTGATCCACCTGCTCACCGACGCGGGCTACGACGACGAGGCGATGCTGCGCTGGCTCTACGAGGCCGACGACACCCTCTCCGGCACCCCGGCCGCCGCGCTCGGCGGCCCCCAGGCGAGGGAGGTCAAGCGCCGCGCCCAGGCGCTCGGCTTCTGACGACCGGCGGGACCCGGGCTGCCCGCCACCCCCGTGTCGATCCCGCCGTCTGCGTCCCCCGGCCCGGGTCGGCGTCCGTCTGCGTCCCCCGGTCGGGTCGGGTCGGCGTCCGTCGGACGGGTCGGAGTCGGAGGACGGGTCGGCGTCGGGCGGGCGGTCGCGGACCGGCTCAGTCCGCCCGGCGGGTGGCGGCGATGGCCAGGTCGACCAGGGCCTGGCGGGCCTCGGTGCCGAGGTCGACGGCGGCCAGGGCGGCGAGCGCGGCGTCGGTCAGGGTGACGATCCGCTGCTCGGTGCGCTCCAACGCCCCGCTGGTCACGATCAGCTCCCGCAGCCGGGCCACCCCCGCCTCGCCCAACGCGGAGTCGCCGAGCCGACCGAGCAGCACCTCCCGGTCGGCGGCGTCGAGCGCCTCGGCCGCCGCCGCGATCAGGTAGGTCCGCTTCCCCTCGCGCAGGTCGTCGCCGGCGGGCTTGCCGGTCTGCGCCGGGTCGCCGAACACCCCCAGGACGTCGTCGCGCAGCTGGAACGCCTCCCCCAACGGCAGCCCGTACGCCGAGTAGGCGGTCCGGACGTCCTCCGGGGCGTCGGCGAGCGCCGCCCCCAGCAGCAGGGGGCGCTCCACCGTGTACTTGGCCGACTTGTACCTGGCGACCTTGCCGGCGCGCTCCAGCGAGGTGTCCCCGGTGGCCTGGGTCAGCACGTCGAGGTACTGCCCGACGGTGACCTCGGTCCGCATCAGGTCGAAGACCGGCCGGGCCCGGGCGATGGTCTGCGGGGGCAGCCCGGCCGAGTGCAGCAACTCGTCCGACCAGACCAGGCAGAGGTCGCCGAGGAGGACCGCCGCCGCCTCGCCGAAGCCGTCCGGGTCCCCGCCCCAGCCGGAGTCGCGGTGTCGGGTGGCGAACCGGCGGTGCACCGACGGCACCCCCCGCCGGGTCTCCGACCGGTCCATCAGGTCGTCGTGGATCAGTGCGCTGGCCTGGACGAACTCCAGCGCGGCGAGGGCTGTCACCACCTGGTCGGAGTCGGTGCCGCCGGCACCTCGGAAGCCCCAGTAGGCAAAGGCCGGCCGGAGCCGCTTGCCGCCACCCAGCACGAACGCCTCGATCGCCTCGGCCACCGGGTTCAGGGCGGCGTCGACCCCGGCCATCCAGACCCGCTGGTTGGTGAGGAACTCCGTCAGGGCCTTGTCGATGCGGTGGCGGAGGTCAGCGCGGTCGACGGGGGAAACAGGAGCAGCGTGGGTCACGCCACGACGCTATCCGGTCCCGGTCGGTCCTGGCGCGTCACCACCCGTGCGACGCGCGGCTCGACCGGTACGGCCGCCGACGGCGGCGGGCGTGGGACGGTCCTGGCGTCGATGGGGATTACGGCTAGAGTCGAGACGTGGCACTCGGTCTTCCCTCGGTCCTTCCCCCGCAACCGGCGATCGGGGAGCTGGTCCGTGCCGGCCAGACCTTCTCGTTCGAGTTCTTCCCACCCAAGACCGAGCAGGGCGAGAAACTGCTCTGGCAGGCGATCCGGGAGCTGGAGTCGCTGCGTCCGTCGTTCGTGTCGATCACCTACGGCGCGGGCGGCACGACCCGGGACACCACCGTCGCGGTCACCGAGCGGGTGGCCACCGAGACGACGCTGCTCCCGATGGCCCACCTGACCGCTGTCAACCACTCCGTCGCCGAGCTGCGCAACGTCGTGGGCCGGCTCGCCGGGGTGGGGGTGCGCAACGTCCTCGCGGTCCGGGGTGACCCGCCGGGCGACCCGACCGGGGACTGGGTACGCCACCCCGAGGGGGTGCTCTACGCCGAGGACCTGGTCCGCCTGGTCCGCGACTCGGGCGACTTCAGCGTCGGAGTGGCCGCCTTCCCCTACAAACACCCCCGGTCGGCGGACGTGGACAGCGACACCGAGCACTTCATCCGCAAGTGTCGGGCCGGTGCCGACTTCGCGATCACCCAGATGTTCTTCGACGCCGACGACTACCTGCGCCTGCGGGACCGGGTCGCGGCGGCGGGCTGCGACACGCCGATCCTGGCCGGGGTGATGCCGGTCACCCAGATCCGCACCATCGAGCGTTCCGTGCAGTTGTCCGGTGCGCCCTTCCCGACGGCTCTCGCCGAGCAGTTCGACCGGATCCGCGACGACCCGGAGGCGGTCCGGCGGCTCGGCGTCGAGCAGGCCAGCGAGATGTGCCGACGGCTGCTTGACGAAGAGGTGCCCGGGATCCACTTCATCACCCTCAACCGCTCCACCGCCACCCGGGAGGTCTGGCAGAACCTCCAGGTGGGCAGCCGAGTCTGAGGCTCCGGCCACGCCACCTTCGCCGCGCTGCCATAGTTGATCAGTGGTGGGCACCCAGCTGAGTTGGCACGAGTACGCGACCGAGTGGGCGCGGCTGCACGGCGGTTTCGACCCCCGGACGGCGGCGCCGGTGGTCCGTGGCTGGCTGCGCCTGGCCTACCACATCGGGTACGTGTTGGGTCGGCTACGGGTGACCCCCACCGCTGTCACGGCGGCCGGGGTGCTGCTCTGCTTCTGCGTACCGCTGCTCGTGGGACGCCCGGGAGACGGACCGTTCCTCGGCGCGTTCTTCGTGCTCCTCGCCTCGGTGGCCGACAGCGTCGACGGCGCGGTGGCGGTGACGACCCGACGGACCAGCCGACTCGGCTACGTCTACGACTCGGTCGCCGACCGACTGGGCGAGGTCGCCTGGCTGCTCGCGTTCTGGCTGCTCGGCGCCCCGGGAGCGCTGGTGGTCGCCGGGGGCGCGCTCTCCTGGCTGCACGAGTACGTCCGGGCCCGCGCCGTCTCGGCCGGGATGCGGGAGATCGGCGCGGTGACGGTCGGAGAGCGGCCCACCCGGGTCTGTGTGGCCCTGGTGGGGCTGCTGGTGACCGGGCTGGCCGGGATGATCCAGGCGGATCTGACAGCCGGTACCGCCACCATGGCCGGCGCGGTCTGGGTCCTGCTGGCCGGGTTCGGGTTCGGGCAGCTGCTCTCCGCCGTCCGTCGGGTCCTGCTCGACGCCGACTCCACGCCCCCCGCTCCCGCCCCCGCCGGGAAGTGACGCCCTACACCGCCGGGCCGATCTCGGTGGCGACGATCTGCGCGGAGAGGGTGACCATCGGCAGCCCGCCGCCCGGGTGGCTGGAGCCGCCGACCAGCCAGAGCCCGTGCACCGGCCCCCGGTTCGCCGGGCGGAGCAGCCCGCCCGCCGTACCGTAGATCGTTCCGCCCGGTGCGCCGGTCCCGGCGGCCAGGTCGGCGGGGGTGCGGATCTCCCGGAACACCACCCGGTCCCGCACGTCGGTACCCCGCTCGGCGAGCACGTCGAGGACCCGGTCCGCGTACGCCTGCGCCAACCCCGGTCGACGCCAGTCCACGGCGCCAGTGGCCGTGCCGTGGCGGGCCGCGTTGACCAGGACGAACCAGGCCTCGTGCCCGTCGGGGCGGACCGTCGGGTCGTCGGCCACGGTGACGAAGACTGTCGGGTCGGCGGCCGGTCGGGCCGGTGCCCCGCGCCCCGGGTCACCGAAGACCGCGTCGAACTCGGCGTCGTAGCGGGTGGGGAAGAAGACGTTGTGGTGGGCCAGCCCGGAGTCGCCGCGTACCCCGAGCAGGAGCACGAAACCGGCGAGGCTGCGATCGGTGAGTTCGGCCAGCCGACGCGGGTCGGGCAGGAGGTCCCGGTAGACGGTGAGTGCGTCGACGTTGGCCACCACCACGTCGGCCGGCAGGGGCGCGGTGGCCCCCGCCAGGCGTACCCCGTGGACCCGTCCACCGGCGGCGTCGATCCGGGTGACGGTGGTGCCGGTCTGCACCACCACGCCCAGGTCCAGACAGCGCGACAGCAGCGCGTCGGCGAGGGTGCCCAGCCCGCCGCGCAGGTACCACCCACCGAAGGCCAGCTCGGCGTAGGGGACCGCGAGCAGCGCGGCGGGAGCCCGACGCGGGTCGGCGCCGGTGTAGGTGGCGTACCGGTCCAGCAGCATCCGCAGCCGGGGTTCGTGCAGGTGCCGTCGGCCCAGCCCGCGCAGGGTCCGACCCGGGGCGATGGCGGCCAGGTCACCCAGGCGCCACGCCAACCCGGCCAGGTCCCGGGGGGAGTCGACGCGCCGCCGCAGGATGTCCCGCCAGGAGGCGTCCCAGATCCGTGCCGAGCGCTGCCAGAGTCGCTGCCAGTCGGCGACCGCCCGATCCCCGAACGCGACCCCGATCCGCTCGGCGAAGACCTCCGGGTCGGCACAGGAGTCCAGGGTGGGCCCGCCGTCGGCGAAGACGTGCCGCACGATCGGGTCCAGCCCGACCAGGTCGAGGTACTCGTCGAGTTTCGCCCCGGTCGCCTCGAACAGGTCGTGGAAGACCTGGGGGAGGGTCAACAGGCTCGGCCCGGTGTCGAAGTGGAACGACCCGGCCGGGGTGTCGTGGACGTACCGGCCGAGTTTGCCGCCGACCGTCTCGGCCTGTTCGCAGACCGTGACCTCGTGTCCGGCGGCGGCGAGCCGGGCTGCGGTGGCCAGCCCACCCACGCCGGCACCGACGACCACGATCCGTGCCATGCCGCGCCTCCTAGGTGACCGGGCGGCCCCGCCAGGACAGCTGCCGCCGCTTCCGCAGATGGTACGACCGGACGAGAAGCAAGCCGAGGACCACGACGGACACCGGGTGTGCCAACGGGTCGGGCCACCACCGTCCACCTGTGGACCGGGCACTGATCATCCGCCCGGCCACCCCGAACAGGTAGCCCGCCCAGGCGGTCACCGCCACCGTCGGCGCACCGGCCAGTACGGCCCCGACCGCCACCACCGGAGGCAGCGTGTAGAAGGCGAGCAGACCGGCCAGCACCGCCGCCGCCGCGCCCGGGTGTCCGAAGACGGCCCAGAGCGACTTGCTGTACCCGTCACGCAGCTGCGCCCAGTTCTCGTACATCCGGCAGGTGGCCAGCCGGGAACCGTCGGCCAGGGCGATCCGCCCGCCCGCGCGCTTCACCGCCCGGGCCAGTTCGACGTCCTCCAGGATCTGGTGCCGGACCGCCGCGTGACCCCCGGCCGCTGTGTAACCGGCCCGGTCCACCACCAGGAACTGGCCGCCCGCCGCTGCCAGCGACGGCCGGGCCGACCGTTCCATCGCGCGCAGCGGCAGGAAGGTCAGCCACAGCCACTGCAACAACGGCTGGACCAGCCGCTCGGCCACCGACTCGACGACGATCCGGGGGTACGGCGTCAGCAGGGTGGCCCCGGCCGCTCGCAGCTCACCGACCGCCGCCGCGACCCCGTCCGGGGCGAGCACCACGTCGGCGTCGACGAAGACCAGCACACCGGCGGTCGGGTCGGCGGAGACCGCCAGTTGGTGACAGGCGTGCGGCTTGCCCAGCCATCCGGGGGGCGGGGCGGCCCCGGTGAGCACCGTGACCCGGGGATCCCCGTCGACCACCCGCCGGACCACCTCGGCGGTGCCGTCGGTGGAGCCGTCGTCGAGCACCACGATCCGCAGGTCGGGTACGCCCCGCTGGGCCAGCAACGCCTGGAGGCAGGGGGTCACCCGGGTGGCCTCGTCGCGCAGCGGCAGCAGCACCGCCACCGCCTCGGTGGTCCCGCCCGGCGCGGCGGTCGGCCGTCGCAGCCACCGGGTGGCGTTCACCCACGTGTGGGCGGTGAGCGCCGCGACGCCGAGGACCAGGGCGATCAGGACGACCACGGCGTCACCTCGGTGCGCGCCGCGCCCGGGCGAGCAGCACCGCGAGCGGAAGCGCCGTCACCGCCATGCCGACCCCGCCCCAGACCGCCGAGGCGGGCAGGTCGAGGAAGACCGCGTGGGCCAGCACGCTGGAGAAGTACGTCCACAGGTAGAGCGCGTACATCGGGTGGTCGGCCGGCCCGGTCCGGTCGACGTCCGGCCCGGCCAGCGGGCGCAGCGCGGTCATCATCGCGACGGCGAAGAGCAGCCAACCCAGGTAGTTGCTGATCGGGATGCCGGGCAGGCCCGGCAGGGCGGGCGTGGGGTCCAGCCACCGCCAGTGCCCCTCGGCGACCATCTGCGGGTCGAGGAAGAGGTCCCAGGCGGCCAGGCCGACGGTGGCCAGTGCGATCCGGGCCAGCCGCCGTGGCCCGCCCGGGGCGAGACGCCCGGTGAGCCGGACCGCTGCCAACCAGGCCGGCCAGGCCATCCAGGTCCAGGCCAGCGGAATGATCAACGGTACCCCGGCCAGTTTCGGGCCGAGCTGCCCGGAGTAGTCGTAGGTGCCGAAGGGGAAACCGGTGGCCACCCCCAGCGCCTCGATGGCGAACCCGCCGCCGGTGGCCACCGTCACCAGCGCCACGGCAGTCCGGGGACCCCTGGTGAGCAGGGCGTGGGTGACCGAGAGCAGGTAGCCCAGCAGTACCGTGGCGACGGTCAGCCGGGCCCGGGTGGTGCCGTCGGTCAGCGGGTAGCAGATCTGGGCCAGGATCAGGGTCCCCAGCAGGAGCCAGGGCAGGTGCCGGCGAATCACGGCGTGACGCTCGGTCCGGGCCCTACGCCGCCGGTCCGGGACTCGGCGGGGGTGGACTCGGCGGGGACGGGCCCGGCCACGGCGGCGTCGGCCGGAGCGGAGCCGACCGCAGCGGCGTCGGTCGGAGCGGACCCCGTCGGGGCGGGCAGTGGCAGGTCCCGGCCGAGCACCCCGAAGGGCCGTTCGTCACCGGGGAACCGGAAGTCGCGTAGGACGTCGACGAAGCCGAACCGCCGGTACAGTCGCCACGCTCGGGAGCGCTGTTCGTCGGCCTCCGGGGTGGAGAGCAGAGTGGTGCTCCCCGAGGCCAGGGTCAGCAGGGCGCGCAGCTGCCGGGCCCCCACTCCGTGGCCCTGCGCCGGTGGTCGGACGTGCAGCTCCACCACCTCGAAGCAGTCGGTCAGCCACCGCTGCCGGGCCGCCGGTTCCAGGGCCCGGTGCACCTGGTCGTGCCACCACTGACCGGCGGTGCCCTGGTAGCCGTACCCGAAGCCGGCCAGGTGCCCCTCCCGGCTGAGGGTCGCGACGGCGCGGAAGCCGGGCCGTCGGACGTGGGTGGCGATGTAGCCGCGCCGGACCTCCAACAGGTCGGCGCGGTAGTTCATCGCCTCCCCGTAGACGGCGACCACGTCGTCCAGCCGTCGGAGGAGATCGTCCGGTGTCCACCGCACCAACCTCACGCCTGCCCGCCCTTCGTCTCCTCCACGTCGCCCCCGGCGACCCAACCCAGCACGGTCCGGTCCCCGACGACGTCGTGTATCGCGAACCGCGCGAAGAGCTCCTCGGCGTACCACCCGGCGCTCTCCGTCCGCGTGATCGCGGCGCGATGCTCGGGCTGACGGTACGCGAACCGGACCAGGTCCGCCGGATCGCGCCACACGGTGACGGTGCCCTGCCAACCCACCGGGGCCTCGCCCACCCCGAAGCGCGCGAGCAGGCCCGGGGCGGCGTGCAGGGCGGCGGCCACCGGGGGGACCGCCCGCCAGAAGGTGACCGCCCGGCTCGGGCGGAGCCGGGCCCGGGTGAGGGCCAGGACCGGACCCTCCGACCGGCCGCCGGGCGGGTCACCGAACGGACGTCGGCCGGACCACTCGCCGCGACTGGTGAGCGGGCGCAGGTCCACCCGGACCGCCGAGGTGGCGATCCGGGCCCAGGCCAGCCCGACCGGGGAGGTGTCGAACCGGGCGGCGGCACCGGGGGAGTCCCAGACGGTCAGGGCCGCCCACCGGGTCGGATCGGCGTCACCGGGTCCGAACCCGGTCCCGGTCCCGGTGCCGAGCAACTTGCCGAACCGTACGCCGTCGACGGCCCGCAACCGGCGCGGGTCCACCGCCATCCGGACCAGCGCCCGGGGCAGCGCCGTCCGGGGAACCCGCCAGACGTGCAGGGTGACCAGCTCCGGAGTGCCCTGCCCGGTGGCCGGTCCCGGAGTGCCCTGCCCGGTGACGAGGTCCGCAGGGCTCTGCCCGGTGACCGGGTCCGCAGGGCTGTGCGCGCGGTCGGGGTTCACGCCGTCTCGACGGCGGTGCCGCTCGGGTGTTCCTGCATGCCGCCATTCTTCCCGGTGGCCCTCGGGTGTTCCCCGCCGGGCGGAACGGGACCGACGGATCAGGCGCGGTGCGGCGTCTCGTGTGCCGGTATCAGGACTCGCCGGACTCCCCGCCCGGGTCCGACCCCTCGGTCGGTCAGGGCCTGCGGCCTTCGCCCGGTCAGGGCTCGCGGTCCTCGGCGGGTCAGGGCTCGCGGCCTTCGCCGGGTCAGGGCTCGCGGCCCTCGGGCATCGGGGCGGGGGCGGCGTCACGCATCCGCTCCGGGGTCCAGTGCTCCCCGGCCCCGTCGGGGCGGGCGGGCGACCGGGTCGTCTCGGTGATCCCGGCGGACGCCCCGGGGCCCGAGGCGTGGTCGCCTCCGGCGCGCAGCAGCCCGGCCACCCCGGCGGCACCGCCGAGCAGTGCGACGACAGCGACCCCGGCGAGGATCATGGCTCGACCGGACACGGGGGCACCTCCTTCAATGTGATCCGCTTTCACGTCATTCGTTCACCATAGCCATTCTGGCACGTGCGGACGTCCGCCGGAACCGAAACGGGGCGCCCCCACCGGGGCGCCCCGTCTCGTGAATTGTTCTACCGTTTTCCCGGTGTCACCAGGTGCGGCCGGCGTACGCCCGGTAGAGCGTTCCGACCACCGCGTCGGAAAAGTGCGGAGAACCGATGTACGAAGGGTTGTCCTTGTTGTTGGTGTAACTGGTCACCCCGTGCACGTCACCGATTCTGGTGGTGTTGTCGTACCGGTAGTACCAGGGTCCGCCACTCGATCCGCCACCCCACGGGCAGCCCATCTCGATCCGGTTGCTGCCGGCGTCGGAGGAGGTGCCGGAGCAGACCCACTGCGTCTCCCCGCCACCCCGGTTGCTCGGGTAGCCGAAGATGTCGTACCGGTAGGTCCGGCCACCGCCGGTGAGCAGCCCGTTTCCGCCGACAGCGTCCACCACCGAGCGGGTGCCGTGGACCAGGGCGACGCCGACGTCGTACTGCCGCTCCCGGGTGTTGATCCACCCGGTCGGGACGGCCAACGTGGACCAGGTCCAGGTGCCGTACGGCTGTGTCCCGTTGCGGTAGGAGGGGACGAACAGCCAGTTCGCGGTGTGCCAGGTCCGGCCGGGTCCGTCGTGCAGGCAGTGGGCGGCGGTGAACACCATGTTGCGGGCGGTGCTGTTGACCACGCTCGCCGAGCAGTAGTTGCCCTGACCGGTGGTGGAGTTGACGAAGAAGATCTTCCCCACGGTGATCGACTCGTTGAGTTGGAGGGCCCGTCGGGCGGCCTCGGCCGGTGCGGCCACCCCAGTGGCGTGCCGTACCACCGGGCCGGGCCGGGGGAGCGGGGACAGCGTGCCCCCGGGCGGTGCGGCGGTCTCGTCCAGGGGCGTCGCCGTGGTCAGCCGCTGCGGCGTCCAGTAGCGGGCCGGGTCGGCGGTGGTCCCGGCGGTCCGGGTGACCCGGGTGGTGCCGGCCTCCCGCGCGGCGGTCGGAGTCGGCGCGGTGGTGACCGCGGCAGCCGCGCCGGTGGAGAACACCAACGGTACGACGAGTGCGAAAAAGATCAGCAACCGTCGACCGGTGCTGTTGCGGATCGGAATGTGCTGCACGTCTCCTCCGGTCTTTCAGGGAAATGCGGTGGTCATTTGTCGAACGATGTCGACAGCGAAGCAGCGCGCCATTATTGGTGTCAACGGAGCATGTGATTTCCGGCCTGTCGTACACCGGACGTGCCTTTCCCGGGGTCTCTCGGTGCGGGTTCTCGATCCATCCGGACGGTCGATCGCGGCCGGGGTGGCCGTCGGTTGCCCGACCCTGGGGCGGCCCCCGGCCCCCGAGACCCGCTCGGCGTGGGGGCGGGCCACGGTCCCCGGTCGCCCGTCCCCGGTCACTCGTCCCCGGTCGCCGCGGGCCGCTCGTGTGGTGTGGGCGTCGGGTGCCCGTGCCGCAGTGCCCGCCGACCTGGGTTCATCCACCACGCCGGATCGCTCGGCACGTTGCGCTTTCGTCCGCCGGGAGGTGTACTGTCGGCAGTGTTAGAACGGGTGTTCGATTGAGGGGTGAGGTTCGCAGCTTCACCCGAGGTCGAGCGCGTTCCGACGACCGGAAGTGGTGTTTCGCGGCACCGGCTTCCGGCGGGCGTGGTTCCGCGGGCCGCGCCAGGTGCCAGGCAGTCGCGAGCCCGGTGCCGTCAAGGCAGGAACGCCACCCGCCGCCCACGACCCCCGGGCGGCGGGTGGCGAACCCGCCGGTACAGCCGGCCGGGTGTGGTGTGGGGAAGCTCCGCACCCGGCCGGTCACCACCACGGCGCGTCTTCCTCCGCGCCGATCGACCCGGTCGTCTCGGCCGACGGTTCCGACGAACCGCCGTCGCCGGGGTGGCCGCATCGACGAACGCGGAGGAGACGACAATGCCGACAAGCCCGGCTCCGGTGCCGACGGTGCCCGCCCACACGCTGCCGCACCGCACTGCGCCCCAGCTTCTCGCGGTGGCCCGACGAGGGTTGGCCGAGGCCGCCCAGACCCGCCCCGACGGCCTGCGCTACGCCGCCGCCCACCTGGCCGCCCTGCGCGCGGCGGCTGCCGTCCTCGCCGTCCGTGCCCGCCCCGCACCCACCCGACGTGGCCGGATCACCAGCGTCTGGGTCCTGCTCTGCGGTGTCGCCCCCGAGCTGGACGAGTGGGCCGCCTTCTTCGCCGCCGCCGCCGGTAAGCGGGCCGCCGCCGAGGCCGGCATCCCCCGGGTGGTCACCGCCCGGGAGGCCGACGACCTGCTCCGGGCCGCCGAACAGTTCGTCTCCGTGGTGGAGGCGGCGCTGCGGGTGGCCCACCAACCGGCGCTCGACGGCCTCGCCGCGTGAACCCGCCGCCCTGGTGAACCCACCTGCTGCCCGCCCCCACCGACAGTCATCGGTCGGTGGGGGCGGCGGCACCGATCGACAGCAACCCACACTCGACGGCACGACGGGGGGAAGTTCCGATGGCGGGCCGCATGGTGGTCGGCTCCACCGCGCTCGCCGGCCTGGTGCGTCCGGCGAGCGCACCGGACCCGGCCGGGAGCCACCGGCTCCTGCCGGTGGCTCCCGAACTCACCGGTCTGCTGCCCAGCCGGGGCCTGCGTCGGGGGAGCACCGTCGCGGTCGCCACCGGTCGACCCCGGGCCGGTGGCGGCACGTCACTGGTGTTGGCACTGCTCGCCGAAGCATCCCGGGCCGGATCGTGGTGCGCGGTGGTGGGGGTGCCGACCTTCGGTGTGGGCGCGGCGGCCGAGCTGGGGATCGACCTGGACCGGCTGGCCCTGGTGCCGGACCCCGGGCCGGAGTGGCCGACCGTCGTCGCCGCCCTGATCGACGGGGTGGACGTGGTGGTCACCGCAGTGCCGGGTTCGGTGTCCCCGTCGGTCGCCGACCGACTGGCCGCCCGGGCCCGACAGCGGGGCAGCGTGCTCGTGCCGTACGGACGGTGGGACGGAGCCGACGTCACACTGCGGGTGGTCCGGGGAGTCTGGGAGGGGCTCGGCAGTGGGCGGGGAAGGCTGCGGCGACGTGAGGTGACAGTGGCCGCCCGGGGTCGCGGGGCCGCCGCCCGACCCAAGGAGATCAAGATCTGGCTACCCGGGGAGCACCTCACCCGGGTCCTTCCCGCGCCGACCGTCCCCGGCCGCCCGGTCGCATCTGTGGTACGAGCGGGCGGGCTGGCGCACCCGGGCGGTGCCGGATGACCGACACACCCTCGCGCATGCTGCTGCTCTGGTGCCCGGACTGGCCGGTGCTGGCCGCCGAGATCGTCGACGGGGTGCCGGCCACCGGTCCGGTCGCCGTCCTCCGCGCCAACCGGGTCCTCGTCTGCTCGGAGCAGGCCCGCGCCGAGGGCGTGCGCCGAGGGCTGCGCAAACGGGAGGCGCAGGCACTCTGCCCGCAGTTGACTGTCGTCGAGCACGACCCCGGCCGGGACGCCAGCGCCTTCGAGCCGGTGGTGGCCGCCGTCGAGGACCTGGTCGCCGGGGTCGAGGTGGCCCGGCCCGGGGCCTGTGTGGTGGCCGCCCGGGGTCCCGCCCGGTACCTCGGCGGTGAGGAGGCGGCAGCCGAACGGATCATCGAACACGTCGCCCAGACCTGCGCGGTGGAGAGCCAGGTGGGCATCGCCGACGGGGCGTTCGCCGCCGGGCTGGCCGCCCGTACCGGCCGGATCGTCCCGCCGGGGGCGACGCCGCAGTTCCTGGCCGACCTGCCGGTCGAGGCGCTGGGCCGCCCGGCCCTGGCCGACCTGCTGCGCCGGCTGGGGATCCGTACCCTGGGCGGTTTCGCGGCGCTGCCCCCCGGCGACGTCCTGGCCCGGTTCGGCTTCGACGGCGGGCTGGCCCACCGGCTCGCCGCCGGTCGGGACCACCGGCCCCTCGCCCCCCGGCGACCCCCGGCCGACCTGACGGTGACCGCCGACTACGACGAGCCGCTCGACCGGGTCGACACCGCTGCCTTCGCCGCCCGGATGCTCGCCGAACGATTCCACGACCGACTCACCGGGCACGGTCTGGCCTGCTCCCGGCTCGGCATCGAGGCGGTCACCGCGCACGGGCAGGAACTGCACCGGGTGTGGCGCCACGACGGCCTGCTCACCGCCGCCGCCGTCGCCGACCGGGTGCGGTGGCAGCTCGACGGCTGGCTCTCCGGGACCAGCCGTCGGTCGTCGGTGCGCCAGTCCGGCCCGACGGCCGGGATCGTCCGGCTGCGGCTGGTGCCCGACGGGTTGATCACCCAGGTCGGACTGCAACCCGGCCTGTGGGGGGAGGCGGGTGAGGAGCAGGCCCGGGCACATCGGGCGCTCAACCGGGTCCAGGGCATCCTCGGCCCGGAGGCGGTGGTCACCGCGGTACTGGGCGGCGGACGTGCCCCGGCCGACCAGGTCCGTCTGGTGCCCTGGGGCGACGAACGGCCCCCGACCGGGTCACCGCAGCCGACCAGCGTGCCCCGGTCGGGAAAGACTGCCCGGTCGGGGGCCACGTCCCGGTCGGGAAGGGTGGCCCGGTCGAGGGCTGGGGCTGGGGCTGAGTCGGGGAGTGCGGCCCGGTTCGGGGCTGAGTCGGGGAGCGCGACTCGTCCGGGGGCGGGGTCGGGGAGCGGAAGGGCGGGCGGCGCGGGCGGCGCGGGCGGCGCGGGCGACCCGGCGATCGCGCCGTGGCCGGGGCGGCTCCCGGCACCCTCGCCGGCGGTGGTGCTGCCGAGCCCGCTCGTCGCGAGCGTCCGGGACGTCGCCGGTCAGCCGGTCGGGGTGAGCGCCCGGCTCCAGCTCACCGCCGCCCCAACGCAGGTGCTGGTGGACACGGCCAAGCCGGTGGAGATCACCGGGTGGGCCGGCCCCTGGCCGGTGGACGAGCGCTGGTGGGCGCCGGACGAGGGACGTCGACGTGCCCGGTTCCAGGTGAGTCTGGCGGACGGTACCGCTCTGCTCCTGGCGGTGGAGGCCGGCCAGTGGCTGGTGGAGGCGATCTATGACTGAACCTCGACACCGTCCCCCCGCCTTCCGACCCCGCCATGTGGATCTTGGAAGGTTTCGGCCCCTGTGCGGGCCCCTGTGCGGGCCGGAACCTTCCAAGACCCAGGCGCGTCCCGGCTCTGGCCGTGGTGAGGCGGTCGGAGGCGACGAGCACGCCCGGGGACCGGTCCGGTGAGCTTTCACAACCCGAAACTGCCCTGGTCGGAGCTGGAACGGGTGCTCTCCGGCCGCCCCAGCAGGATCAACACCGGCGGCGGCAGTCCCGGCGGCGGCAACACCGGCAGCAGCGGTGGCGGTAAGCGGCACCTGCACGTGGTGGATCCGCTCACCGTCGACGCCGACGGCGGGGACGCACCGGCCTGGAGTCGCAGTCGTCAGCCGTACCAGCCGCCGGCCGGTCGGTCGGGGGGACCGTCGACCGGGAACACGGTGCCCTACGCCGAGCTGCACGCCCACAGCAACTTCAGTTTCCTCGACGGGGCCAGTCACCCGGAGGAGCTGGCCGAGGAGGCCGCCCGGCTGGGGTTGACAGCCCTCGCCGTCACCGACCACGACGGTTTCTACGGGGTGGTCCGGTTCGCCGAGGCAGCCCGGGAACTGCACCTGCCCACCGTCTTCGGCGCGGAACTCTCCCTCGGGCTGCCCGGCCCGCCCGACGGGGAACCCGATCCCCCCGGTACCCACCTGTTGCTGCTCGCCCACGGCCACGAGGGGTACGCCCGCCTCGCCCGCACCATCGCCCGGGCGCAGCTGCGGGGTGGGGAGAAGGGGCGCCCGGAGTACGGGGAGGTGGAGGAGATCGCCGCCGAGCTGCGGGACCACGTCCTGGTGCTCACCGGCTGCCGTAAGGGGCACGTACCGGCGGCCCTGCTCACCGAGGGGGTGGAGGCGGCGGCCCGGGAGTTGGACCGGCTCACCGCCCTGTTCGGGGCGGAGATGGTGGCGGTGGAGCTGACCGACCACGGCCACCCGGTCGACGCCGACCGTAACGACGCCCTCGCCGAGTTGGCCACCGCCGCCGGGCTGCCCACAGTGGCCACCAACAACGTGCACTACGCCACCCCGGGGAGGCGGCGGCTGGCCACCGCGATGGCGGCGGTCCGGGCCCGGCGCAGCCTGGACGAGATCGACGGGTGGCTGCCCGCCGCCGGCACCGCCCACCTGCGCAGCGGGGCCGAGATGGCGCAGCGGTTCGCCGGGTACCCGGGTGCGGTGGCCCGGGCTGCCGAGTTCGGCGCGGAGCTCGCCTTCGACCTGCAACTGGTCGCGCCGCAGCTGCCTGCCTACCCGGTTCCGGGCGGGCACACCGAGATGAGTTGGCTGCGGCGGCTCACCCTGGAGGGGGCCCGGGACCGGTACGGACCGCCGGAGGCGCACCCCGAGGCGTACGCGCAGCTGGAACACGAGCTGAACATGATCGAGAGGCTGGGTTTCCCCGGCTACTTCCTGGTGGTGTACGACATCGTCACGTTCTGCCGGGAGCAGGACATCTACTGCCAGGGGCGGGGGTCGGCGGCGAACTCGGCGGTCTGCTATGCGCTGCGGATCACCAACGTGGATGCGGTCCGGCACCGGCTGCTGTTCGAGCGCTTCCTCGCCCCGGAGCGGGACGGCCCGCCCGACATCGACGTGGACATCGAGTCGGACCGTCGGGAGGAGGTGATCCAGCACGTCTACGCCAGG
Source organism: Micromonospora sp. NPDC000207 (assembly GCF_040300925.1). Lineage (NCBI taxonomy): Bacteria > Bacillati > Actinomycetota > Actinomycetes > Micromonosporales > Micromonosporaceae > Micromonospora > Micromonospora sp. NPDC000207. Next base: position 22,781 of record NZ_JBEPEQ010000028.1, on the reverse strand, counting down.
TACGGCCGGGAGCACACCGCCCAGGTCGCCAACGTCATCTCGTACCGGCCCCGGTCGGCGGTGCGGGACGTCGCCAAGGCGTTCGGGTTCTCGCCCGGACAGCAGGACGCCTGGAGCAAACAGATCGACAGGTGGGGTTCGGTGGCCGCAGTGGACGTCGAGGGCATTCCCGAGCAGGTGGTGGCGTACGCCAACGAGTTGCAGACAGTCCCCCGGCACCTGGGCATCCACTCCGGCGGAATGGTGATCTGCGACCGGCCGGTGATCGAGGTGTGCCCGGTGGAGTGGGGTCGGATGCCGGGCCGCAGCGTGCTCCAGTGGGACAAGGACGACTGTGCCGCAGTCGGTCTGGTCAAGTTCGACCTGCTCGGCCTGGGCATGCTCTCGGCCCTGCACTACGGCTACGACCTGATCGGGGCCACCCTCGACCTGGGCGACATGACCCTCGACGACCCCGAGGTGTACGACATGCTCTGCCGGGCCGACTCGGTCGGGGTGTTCCAGGTGGAGAGCCGGGCCCAGATGGCCACCCTGCCCCGGTTGAAGCCGCGCGAGTTCTACGACCTGGTGGTGGAGGTGGCGCTGATCCGGCCGGGCCCGATCCAGGGCGGGTCGGTGCATCCGTACATCCGGCGCAAGAACGGCCAGGAGCCGGTGACGTACGCCCATCCGTTGATGCGCAACGCGTTGGAGAAGACCCTCGGCGTGCCGCTGTTCCAGGAGCAGCTGATGCAGCTCGCCATCGACCTGGCCGGGTTCGACGCGGCCGGGGCCGACCAGCTGCGCCGGGCGATGGGGTCGAAACGGTCGGTGGAGCGGATGGAACGGATCGCCGACCGGCTCTACACCGGGATGGCCGAGCGGGGGATCACCGGCGAGCTGGCCGACGACGTCTACCGCAAGCTCACCGCGTTCGCCAGTTACGGCTTCCCGGAGAGCCACGCGATGAGTTTCGCCTATCTGGTGTACGCCAGCTCCTGGCTCAAGCGTTACCATCCCGGCCCGTTCCTGGCCGCCCTGCTCAACGCCCAGCCGATGGGCTTCTACTCACCGCAGACCCTGGTCGACGACGCCCGCCGACACGGTGTCGAGGTACGCCGTCCGGACGTCAACGCCAGCGGGGTGGGGGCGACCCTGGAGGCCACCCCGAGCACCCGGTGGGGCAGTCGGGCGGGGGAGCCGCCCCACTCCTGGGGTCTCGGCGGTCCGGTCGTCCGGTTGGGACTGTCCGGGGTGCGGACCCTCGGCGACGAGGTGGCGGAGCGGATCACTGCGGAACGGGCGGCGGGTGGGCCGTACCGGGACATGCCGGATCTGGCCCGGCGGGTCGGTCTGACCGCCGGACAGCTGGAGGCGTTGGCCACCGCTGACGCCTTCGCCGGTTTCGGGTTGACCCGCCGGGAGGCGCTCTGGGCGGCGGGGGCGGCGGCCCAGGACCGGCCGGATCGGCTGGCGGGCACTGTCACCGGGGCCGACGCGCCGATGCTGCCGGGGATGGCGGCGGTGGACCGGCTGGTCGCCGACGTCTGGGCGACCGGGCTCTCCCCGGAGAGCCACCCGGCCCGGTTCGTCCGCGACCACCTCGACGCCGTCGGGGCGGTGCCGATCGCCCGGCTGGGGCGGGTGGAGCCGGGTCGACGGATCCGGGTCGGCGGGGTCGTCACCCACCGGCAGCGCCCGGCCACCGCCGGTGGGGTGACCTTCCTGAACCTGGAGGACGAGACCGGGATGCTCAACGTGACCTGTTCGCCGGGGCTGTGGCAGCGGTACCGCCGGGTGGCCCGGACCAGCGCCGCCCTGGTGGTGCGGGGCCGGTTGCAGCGGCACGAGGGGGTCACCAGCCTCACCGCCGACCGGCTCGACGCGATCGAGACCCCGGTACGTCAGCCCTCCCGGGACTTCCGGTGAGCCGCCCGCACCCGTGGGCGTCGGCAATGTCACAGCGGTGTTTACCGAAGCGCCTGTCGGGAGAGATCCCCGCGTAGGCATCCTGCGGGATCATCTTGATGATCTCGTGGGTACCGGCGAAGATCTGGTAACCCCGTCGCCCGGTGAAAGGAAGAACGACAGGATGGGCAACAACGGCTACAACGGAGTGGCCAACGCGCGGCGTACCCGACTCGTCGCGGGTTGGGTGCCGGTGCACCACTCCGAACCCCGTGAGTACGCGGTCACCGAGGGACCGGTGGCCAACGTCCGGCGCTCCCGCGCCGAGGAGGAGTTCCCCGCCACTGCTCAGGCGTGATCCCCGTCCGGCGCGCCCGGTGGCGGAGGGGGCCCGGCTCATCCCGTCCGGGGTGACTAGGCTCGACCGGGTGGAGCAGACCCGAGACCCGCTCACCGGGCCGCCGTTGACCCCGCGTACCGCCGTGATCTGGTCGGTGCTGCGGGCCGAACTGGACCGTCGCGCCGACACCCGGCTGAGGGTGCTCGACGTCGGCGGCGGCACCGGCGGGTTCGCCGTGCCGCTGGCGCAGGCCGGTCACCAGGTCACCGTCGTCGACGCCAGCCCTGACGCGCTCGCCGCGTTGACCCGCCGGGCCGCCGAGGCCGGGGTCGCCGACCGGATCCACGCGGTGCAGGGCGACGGTGACGCCCTCGCCGGGCTCGTCGACCCGGGCAGCGTCGACCTGGTCCTCTGTCATGCGGTGCTGGAGGTCGTCGACGACCCGGCCCCCGTGGTGGCCGCGCTGGTCGCCGCCCTGCGGCCCGGTGGCGCGGTGAGCGTCCTGGTCGCCGGCCGGGCCGCTGCGGTGCTCGCCCGGGCCACCGGCGGGCACCTGGACACGGCCGCCGCCCTGGCCGCCGACCCGAACGGCACCACCGGTCCCCGGGACACCCTGCGCCGCCGGTTCGACGCCGACGGTGCCGCCGCGCTGGTGCGCTCCGCCGGTGCGGTGGTCGAGGAGATCCACGGGGTACGCGTCCTGGCCGACCTGTTGCCCGCCGCGGTGGCCGACAGCCAACAGGCCGCCCTGGTCGAGCTGGAACGGGCCCTGGCCGGCCGGTCCCCGTACCGGGACTTCGCCGCCGCGCTGCACGTGTTCGCCCGTCGACCGGCATGACCGATCCGCATCCGCTGAGCCGGATCAGTCCCCGCTACTGCGGGGACAGCCTGGCCGACGTGCTCCCCGGGGCGCTGGCCGTGCTGGGGGTCCCGGGTGCGGTGGACCGGCTGGGCCTGTCGCCCCGACTCGCCGGGGTACGCCGGATCGCCGTCCTGCTCGTCGACGGCCTCGGCTGGTACCACCTCCCGGTCGTGGCCCGGTACGCGCCGACCCTTGCCGGTCTGGCCGCCACCGTCGGGCGGCCGATCGTCACCGGCTTCCCGTCCACCACCCCGACCAGCCTGGTCACCCTCGGCACCGGGGCACCTCCGGGCCGGCACGGGGTCCTCGGCTTCCGGGTCCGGGTGCCCGGCAGCGACCGGGTCCTGTCCCACGTCGCCTGGGCCGACGACCCGGATCCGCTGCGGTGGCAGCCGGTCCCCACCCAGTTGGAACTGGCCCGCGCCGCCGGGGTGGCCACCACCGTCGTCAGCCGTCCCGAGTTCGGGGGCAGCGGCCTGACCGTTGCCGCGAACCGGGGTGGTGACTTCCGGGGCGCCGCCGACCTCGACGCGCTCGCCGTCGAGGTGCTGACCGCGCTCACCGCCGGGTCCGGCCCCACACTGGTCTCGGCGTACCACCCCGACCTGGACCGGCACGGTCACCTCACCGGCGTGGACTCGGAGCTGTGGCGGATCGCCGCCACCGAGCTGGACGGGCTGCTGGCCCGACTGGTCGACGGGCTCCCGGCCGACGCCGCCCTGCTGGTCACCGCCGACCACGGCCAGCTCAACATTCCGGTCGAGCACCGCTTCGACCTGGACACCGACCCCCGGCTGAGCGCCGGGCTCCGGCTCGTCGCCGGCGAACCCCGGGTCCGCTACCTGCACGTGACCCCGGGCGCGGAGGCCGACGTGGTGGCCGCCTGGTCGGCGGTGCTCGGGGACGCCGCCCAGGTCACCACCCGCGCCGAGGCGGTCGCCGCCGGCTGGTTCGGGCCGGTCCCCGAGGAACATCTGGGGCGCATCGGTGACGTGGTGGTCGTCTGCCGGGACACGTACGTGGTGGTGGCGTCGGTCTCCGAGTCACCGATGGCGGCCCGGCTGGTCGGCTACCACGGTGCGGACACCGCCGCCGAGATGACGGTCCCGCTCCTGACGATCCGGGGCTGACCCGCCGGCTCTGACGCCGACCGGGCCGGGAACCGGCCGACGGCGTGTCGTACCCGGGGGTTAGCCTGCGGCGATGGGGCGTAGCCAGTCGTTGCCACGCGGTGGGGGTGATCCCCGGTTCGGCCCGGACGCCGACGACACCGGGTGCCCGATCCTGCACGTCGACATGGACGCCTTCTACGCCTCGGTGGAGGTACGACACCGGCCCGAACTGCGCGGCCGGCCCGTCGTGGTCGGCGGGGTCGGGCCGCGCGGGGTGGTCAGCTCCGCCAGCTACGAGGCCCGGCGGTACGGCGTCCGCAGCGCCATGCCCACCTCGCGGGCCCGGGCCCTGTGCCCCCAGGCTGTCTACCTCCCGCCGGACTTCTCCCGGTACACCGCCGCCTCCCGGGCGGTGATGCAGATCTTCCGGGACGTCACCCCGCTCGTCGAACCCCTCTCGCTGGACGAGGCCTTCCTCGACGTGGCGGGGGCGCGTCGACTCTTCGGCCGACCGGCGGAGATCGCCCGCACCATCCGCGCCCGTGTCGTCGCGGACCAGGGGCTGACCTGTTCGGTGGGGGTGGGGCCGAGCAAGTTCGTGGCCAAGCTCGGCTCGACCCGGGCCAAACCGGACGGGATGCTCGTGGTGCCGGCCGGGCAGGTCCTCGACTTCCTGCACCCGCTGCCGGTGTCGGCGCTGTGGGGGGTGGGGGAACGGTCGGAGCAGAGTCTGCGGCGGCTGGGCCTGGCCACCATCGGTGACCTGGCCGAGGCTCCGTACGGCATGCTCCGGCGGGCGGTCGGTGACGCCGCCGCCGCCCACCTGCGCAACCTGGCCGCCGGGCAGGACCCGCGCCGGGTCACCCCGGAGCAGGTGGAGAAGTCGATCGGGGCCGAGACGACCTTCGAGACCGACGTCACCGACAGGCAGGAGATCCGACGGGTCCTGCTGGCCCTCGCCGACAAGGTGGGTGCCCGGCTTCGCCGGGCCGGTCAGGTGGGACGGACCGTGTCGGTGAAGGTGCGGATGGCCGACTTCCGCACCGTCAACCGGTCCCGCACCCTCGACGTGTCCACCGACACCGCCCGGGAGGTGTTCGACACCGTCTGGGCGTTGTTCACCGCTCTCGACCCGGACGAGCCGATCCGGTTGGTCGGGGTCCGGGTGGAGGGACTCGCCGGTGCCGGGCGGACTCCTCGGCAACTCGCCCTCGGTGCTCCGGAGCGGGGGTGGCGGGAGGCGGAGGCCGCGATGGATGCGGCAGTTGCCCGATTCGGGCGGTCCGTCATAGGTCCGGCCAGCCTGTTGGGCCGGGCCGAACCCCGCCGAAACGAAAATCCGCCCCGGCCATAGGTCGTCCCGCTTTCCGACGCGCGACCCCCCTCGTAGACTGGCGGGTAAGCAGCCGAACGGCTGCCACGGTCTGTCGACCCGTGTGGGCCGACCAACGTGACCGGGGAGGAGTGCCGTGCCACTCTCGGAGCACGAGCAGCGGCTGTTCGAGCAGATCGAGCAGTCGCTCGCCGAGGACCCCAAGTTCGCCTCGGCTGTGCGTGCCAGCGACCCGCGTTTCCATGCGCGGCGTCGCCTGCTCGTCGCTGCCGGTCTGATCATCGCTGGGCTCGCCCTTCTGGTCTACGGGGCGGTCATCAAGACCCCGCCGTTGGCGGTGGCGGGCTTCGTGGTGATGTTGGCCTCGGCGGCGTTCGCGGTGCAGTCGCACCGCAAGGGGCAGGCGCCGGACCTGCACGTGGTGGGTGGCACGACGAGCCGCCGACGGCCCCGGGGCCGTACGGGGCGTCGGTCGTCGCTGCTGGACCGCATGGAGGACCGGTGGCGGCAGCGCCCGGAAGGGCACCGCTGAGCACGACCCGCCGCTGAGGCGGCGGGTCCGACAGCACGACAGGAGCGGGCACCGGTCGGACCGGTGACCCGCTAGCTGTCGTCGTACCCCACCCGCACGCAGCTCACCCCCCGAAGTGTGCAGGTCGCCGCCGGACCGCACCGGGGGTGTCCGGCCCCGCCGGTTCGGGGCAGGGCCGGAAGACCTCAGGTCAGCGGCCGACCCGACCGGCGAGAAGCCGCCGGGGATTCCACCGCAACAACCGCGAGCGAAGCCGACCCGAGCCGGCCATGAACCGGGACGAGGACTCGGCCAGCCCCATCCGCCAGCGCATCAGCACCGACGGCGGGAGGACCGCGGCCACCACCCGGGTCCGCCGGTCGGCCCGTCCGGCCAGCACCCCCCGTACGGTGTCCAGGGCCGGCGGCAGGGGCTCCCCGGTGAGGGGACTGCGGGCGTACCGGGCCCGTTCCTCGGCCCGGCCGAGCAGGCGCACCGCCGAGGTGGCCGACTCGTCACCGGTCAGCGCGTCGGCGGCCAGCCGCTCGGCGGTCACCCGGGGGGTCTCCGACAGGTCCACCCGGACCCGGTAGTCGACGAGGGTGTCCATCAGCTCCTCCCAGGCGGCGTGGGCGTGCGCCCGGGCCCGGTCGTCGTCGACCTCCACCAGCACCGGTCGGTCCCCCTCGGCGGGCCCGTCGAGGCTCGCCGGATCCGCCCGCACCGTCGGCCCGACCACGGGTCGACCCCGGTGCCGACGGACCAGCATCCGACGCAGGGCCGGGACCGCCAGCAGCGCGAACGAGGCCAGGACGGCCAGCGCCCACCAGGGCCAGCGGGGGGACTCCTCGGCCGGTGCCGCGCCGGCCGGGTCGAAGCCCTGGTCGACGTCCTCCTCCACCCCACCGGGGGTGTCCACCGGTGCGGAGGCCGCCGGGTCGTCCGGGGTGACCGGGGCGTCGGCCTCCGGGGCCGTCGGCTCCGGAGCGTCGGTGTCCGGAGCCCACTCGGAGCGGGTCCACCCCTGGACCCCGTACGTCGGGGTGGCGTCGAAGGGCACCCAACCGATCCGGTCGAAGTAGACCTCGGTCCAGGCGTGCAGGTTCCGGTTGGTCAGCGTGTACGTGTTGCCGTCCCGGTCACTGCCGTTGGTGAAGCCGAACGCCACCCGGGCCGGGATGCCGGCCGCCCGGACCAGCCAGGCCATCGCGGCGGCGTACTGCTGGCAGAAGCCCACCTTGTTGTTCAGGAAGTCGACGATCTCCTCGCCGCTGGTCCCGCTCTCGGTGGTCAGCTGGTAGGTGAAGCCGTTGTCGGCAGAGAAGTGGTCGTAGACGGCGCGGACCTTGTCGTAGTCGGTCCGGGCGCCCTGGGTCAGCTGGGTGACCAGTTCCTCGACCTCGCGGACCTCCGGGGTGACCGTGTAGCGGCGGCGCAGGTCGTTCTCGGCCGGCAGCGGCCGGGCCTGACGCAGCACCTGCGGGGTGTAGGTGGACCTGACGTAGTCGAACGAGTACTGCTTGCCCCGGGAGTTCTCCCGGTTGGAGAACAGGACCTGCAGGTCCCGGTCGTAGAACCAGGCCCCGCTGAGCTCCTCGGTACGGATCGGCTCGGCGTACGTGGGCAGCAACGGCATGGTCAGGTTCCGGGTCACCTCGATGGTGGCCCGGTACTGGCGCTGCTCCACGCCGGGCAGGACCTGCCCCCGTGGGTCGGGCAACTCCTGGTTGACCGGCCGACCACTGGGGCTGCGGACCCGGAAACCGTCCGAGCGCAGGTCGTCGGCGACCCCGTAGCGCAGGTAGAACGGGCTCTCCTCGTTGGTGGTCACCTTCACGAAGTCGGTGACCTGCCCCTGGGTGAGTTGTCCGCTGAGGGAGGCGAACAGGTCGATCCGGCCGGGTGAGCCACCCTGGCCGTCACCCCCGGCACCGGCCCCCGTCCCGGTGCTCAGCTGGGTGAGCAACCCGTGGGACATCCCGGGTACGGCGAGCGGCAGGGCCACCGCCACCGCCACACCCACCACCGCCAGGCGACGGCCTGCGGCGGCCAGGGGAGACGCCTCCCACACGCTGACGTCGCGTCCCTCACCGGTGAACCGGCGGCCGAACCGGCGTACCCGGTCGATGTGGTCGGTGACCAGCAGCCAGAGGTAACCGGTCGCGCCGACCACGAACGGCACGGCGGGGACGCTGTCGACGTAGATCGCCACCGGCACCGAGTAGATGGCCAGCATCGGCAGCCCGGCCAGGGCCGGCTTGCGCAGGCCGACGGCGAGCACGTCCACCAGCACCGCGACCGAGCCGATCCCCAGGACGGCGATGAACAGCAACGGGTCGGTGTCGGGGACCTTCACCCCGTACGAGCGCATGTCCTCCAACGAGGTGGTGAGCAGCTCGCCGAAGTGGGTGAAGGTGGCCGGCGTCGGCACCACGGCGGCCAGGCCGGACCCGGCGGGGAACAGCCAGTTCAACGCCAACAGCAGCCCGGCGAGCATGCCGAGCACCTGCCCCCACAGCGGTACCCGCAGCAGTCGGGTCACCATCGCCGCCGCGGCCACCGCGGCGACGACCACGGCGGACTGGATCAACCACGTCCAGCGTTCGAAGATGGCCGACAGCGGCGCCGACGCGAGCAGCGTCGCCATGGCGGCGACGAAGCCGAGATTTCGGTGCGCGGTCACGCTGGCACTCCGTTCCCCTGATGGATCTCAGGACCTGCCCGACGGGCAGGTCCTCACTTGACGCCTCCGGCCACCGTCTCGGCCATCGCCGCCCGCAGTGCGAACCCCTGCGAGCCCCGGGCGGTCTGCGGCCACAGGGCCGCGAGCTGGTCGCCGTGCCCCACACCGACGACCCGCCACCCGCTCTGGAGCAGGACCAGCGCGGAGGCGTCGTGGGCGTGCGCGGCCTCGGTGCGGGCCCGGTCCGGCAGGCTCAGCCAGGCCGAGCTGTCCAGCAGGAACCCGACGCAGGTCGCCCCGTTGCCCCGCAACCCGGAGAGCAGCTCGGCCTCGGCGGTGTCCAGCGACCCGAGCAGCGCGATGATCAGACCGCCGTCGGAGCGCTGGCGGACCCGCTGCACCAGCGTGGTGACCTCGGTGTGCTTGTCGAGCCGGACGTCGGCGAGGTGGTCGAGGAGCAGCCCCTCCCCGGCGCCCTCCCCGGCGTCGACGTCCACCCCCGAACCGGTGACCAGGCGCATCTTGTAGCCGGCCTGCCGCAGGTGCACGGCGATGCTCGCGGCGGCCGTGACCGCCCACTCGAAACTCGCCGCCGGCCCGTCGCCCCGGTGGGCGAAGGCCCGGGTGTCGAGCACCACGGTGGCCCGAGCCTCCCACGGCTGTTCCTCCCGCCGGACCATCAGCTCGCCGGTCCGGGCCGTCGACTTCCAGTGCACCCGGCGGAGGTCGTCACCGCGCCGGTACTCCCGGGTCGCCGCGTCGTCCTCGCCGTGCACCGCCACCGACCGGGACCGGCTCTCGCCGCTGCCGGCGTACTCCCCGGGGAGGCGGATCGACGGCAGCGGGACGACCTGCGGGATCACCGTGAGGCCGTCGGTGCTGGGGAAGGCCCTGGTCAGCTCGCAGAGTCCGAACGGGTCGGTCATCCGGACCACCAGCGGACCGACCTCGTACCGACCCCGGACGTCGGCCCGGACGGTGTACGCCACCGAGCTGGCCTGGTGTGCCCCGAGCCGTTCCAGCACCACCCGGGGGCGGCTGCCCAACGCGTAGGGCAGCCGGTCCTCCAGCAGCAGGGTGCCGGTGGGCAGTCGGGACATGTTCTGCAACCGCAGCACCACCCGGGAACTCGCCCCGACCGGGACCCGGTGCGGGTCAAGCGACCGGCTGCACGCCAGCTTGTACCGGCTGCGCCCGACGTAGGCGGCCCCCAGCAACGGCAGGACGCCCAGCAGGACGGCCACCCGGAGCAGGTCCTTCTCGCCGAGGATCCCGGCGGAGATGGCCGCCGCCACGGCAGCCGCCAGGAACGAGCGCCCCCGGGTGGTCAGGCCGCGCAGCCCGTCACGCACGGTCACGGCCTCCGGGGCTCGAACGGCGGGCGACCGTTACCGGCCGCCGGCCGGGTGTCGTACGGCGAACGCTGCCTGTCGTGCGGCAACGGCAGCCGGTGCACCAGGTCGGAGACGATGGCGTCGGTGGTACGCCGGGCCAGCTGGGCGTCGGCGGTCGGGATGATCCGGTGCGCCAGCACCGGTACGGCCAGCACCTGCAGGTCGTCGGGGAGGACGTAGTCCCGGCCCTCCAGGGCGGCCACCGCCCGTGCGGTACGCAGCAGTTGCAGGGTGGATCGAGGGGAGGCGCCCAGGCGCAGCTCGGGGGCCTCCCGGGTGGCGGTGACCAGGTCGATCGCGTACTGCTTGACGGCGTCGGCCACGTGGACGTGACGGACGGTGGCGATCAGCCCCCGGACGGTGGCCGCGTCGGAGACCGCTCGCAGCTCCTGCAACGGATCGACGGCGCCGTGCCCGTCCAGCATGGCCAGCTCGGCCTCCGGCCCCGGGTAGCCCATGGCGATCCGGGCGGTGAACCGGTCCCGCTGCGCCTCGGGCAGCGGGTAGGTCCCCTCCATCTCGATCGGGTTCTGGGTGGCGATCACCATGAACGGAGTCTGGAGCTGGTAGGTGACACCGTCGACGGTGACCTGCCGTTCCTCCATGCACTCCAGGAGGGCGGACTGGGTCTTCGGCGACGCCCGGTTGATCTCGTCGCCGACGACCAGGTTGGCGAAGACCGCCCCCGGTCGGAACTCGAAGTCGTGCGTCTCCTGGTTGTAGACGCTGACCCCGGTGACGTCACTGGGCAGCAGGTCGGGAGTGAACTGGATGCGCCGTACCGAACAGTCGATGGAGCGGGCGAGCGCCTTGGCCAGCTTGGTCTTGCCCACCCCCGGGACGTCCTCGATCAACAGGTGACCCTCGGCGAGCAGGACGGCCAAGGCGAGTCGCACCGTGGCGGTCTTGCCTTCGATGACCTGTTCGATGTTGGCCACGATGGCTTCGCTGGCGGTGCGGAACTCGTCGTGCGGCAGCAGGCCGCCCACCTCGTCCCAGGTCTGTTGTGTCACGGGCCTCCTCCTCGTCGCCTCCGACAGCAGCTCTGAGCGAGCACAGGACCTTCGTTTCGCGACGTCGAGCCTCGTCTGCCGCAGGATTCACTGGTCTCTCAGGCTAACCATGTTTCGCGCCATCGCCGACTCCCGCAGGTAGACAGCCGGTTACGCCCCGATATTCGCCGGGACGGGGGATTCCCCCTGGCCCGGCGCGGTCCGTGCCCGCCACGGAGTCCGTGACGGCCGGTTGTTCCACGTGCATTCACGGGTCCGGGGCGGTCCCGGTTCAATTCGGATCCGGATGCCCGCCCCGACCACCACTGGCGTCATCGACCCCCGACGTGGTATGCGAGGCGACCTGCGGTCGGAGGCCGGGGTACACTGCCGGACATGGGCGGAGTCTTCCTGCTTCTTACCGGGCCGTGCTGATGCGCTGACCACGCGCGACAGCACGGCGGCCCCTCCTGCGCGGGGGGCTTTTTCGTGCCCGCAGCAGACCTTCCCGACCAGCCTCGCCCGCTTCGGCGGGCCGACCTTCCACAGATACACCGCGCCGAGGAGACGCCATGAGTGAGGCCGCCGCACCGACGGGCGACACCCCCCCGTACCGGTACACAGCGGAACTGGCCGGCGAGATCGAGCGCCGGTGGCAGGACACCTGGGAGCGGGAGGGCACCTTCCACGCCCCCAACCCCACCGGCCCGCTGGCCGACCCGGACCACCCCCGGGCCGGCGCGGAGAAGCTGTACGTCCTGGACATGTTCCCCTACCCGTCCGGGTCGGGCCTGCACGTCGGGCACCCACTGGGCTACATCGGCACCGACTGCTACGCCCGGTTCCAGCGGATGGCCGGACGCAACGTCCTGCACACGATGGGCTTCGACGCCTTCGGACTCCCCGCCGAGCAGTACGCGGTGCAGACCGGCACCCACCCCCGGACCACCACCGTGGCGAACATCGAGCGTTACAAGGCACAGCTGCGCCGACTGGGACTGGCCCACGACGAACGCCGTTCGGTGGCCACCATCGACACGGAGTTCTACCGCTGGACCCAGTGGATCTTCCTGCAGATCTTCAACTCCTGGTACGACAAGACGGCCGGTCGGGCCCGGCCCATCGCCGAGCTGGTCGCCGAGTTCTCCGCCGGTGACCGGTCCACCCCGGACGGCCGGCCCTGGGCCGAGCTGACCCCGGCGCAGCAGCGGGCGATCGTCGACGACCACCGGCTGGCGTACGTCTCCGAGGCGCCGGTGAACTGGTGCCCGGGGCTGGGCACCGTGCTGGCCAACGAGGAGGTCACCGCCGACGGCCGCTCCGAGCGGGGCAACTTCCCGGTCTTCAAGCGGAACCTGAAGCAGTGGATGATGCGGATCACCGCGTACGCCGATCGGCTCCTGACGGACCTGGACGTCCTGGACTGGCCCGAGCCGATCAAGCTGATGCAGCGCAACTGGATCGGCCGCTCCCAGGGCGCGCACATCTCCTTCCCGATCCCGGCCGGTGCGTCGGGCGTCGAGGACGGGGCCCGCATCACCGTCTTCACCACCCGCCCGGACACCGTCTTCGGGGCCACCTACATGGTGCTGGCCCCCGAGCACGAACTGGTCGACGCGCTGGTGCCGGCGGCCTGGCCGGAGGGGACGAAGGAGGCGTGGACCGGCGGACACGCCAGTCCCCGGGCGGCAGTCGAGGCGTACCGCAAGGCGGCGGCGGCAAAGACCGACCTGGAGCGGCAGGCGGAGAACCGGGAGAAGACGGGGGTCTTCGTCGGCGCGTACGCCGTCAACCCGGCCACCGGGGCTGAGGTCCCGGTCTTCATCGCCGACTACGTCCTGGCCGGGTACGGCACCGGGGCGATCATGGCGGTACCCGCCCAGGACGAGCGGGACTGGGACTTCGCGGAGGTCTTCGACCTGCCGATCGTGCGGACGGTGCAGCCCACCGAGGGGTTCACCGGCAAGGCGTTCACCGGTGACGGCCCGGCGATCAACAGCGCCGCCCCGGAACGCGGCCTGGACCTGGACGGACTCGGGGTGGCCGAGGCCAAGGAACGGATCGTGCGGTGGCTGGAGGAGACCGGGCACGGCACCGGGGCGATCACCTACCGGCTGCGGGACTGGCTGTTCTCCCGGCAGCGGTACTGGGGCGAGCCCTTCCCGATCGTGTACGACGCCGACGGGGCGGCGATCGCCCTGCCCGAGGAGATGCTCCCGGTAGAGCTGCCGGAGGTTGACGACTTCTCGCCACGGACCTTCGACCCCGGCGACGCCGACAGCGAACCGGAGACCCCGCTGTCGCGTCGCAAGGACTGGGTGGAGGTCGAACTGGACCTGGGCGACGGGCCGAAGCGGTACACCCGGGAGACCAACGTCATGCCGCAGTGGGCCGGCTCCTGCTGGTACGAGCTGCGCTACCTGGACCCGACCGACTCCGAGTGCTTCGTCGACCCGGAGAACGAGGCGTACTGGATGGGGCCGCGCGGTGCGGGCGACTGCGGCGGCACCGACATGTACGTCGGTGGAGCCGAACACGCCGTGCTGCACCTGCTGTACGCCCGGTTCTGGCACAAGGTCCTGTACGACCTGGGTCACGTGTCGTCGTACGAGCCGTTCCGCAGGCTGTTCAACCAGGGCTACATCCAGGCGTACGCGTACACCGACGCCCGGGGCGCTTACGTGCCGGCGGAGGAGGTCGTCGAGGTCGACGGCCGGTTCCTGCACGGCGAGACGGAGGTGCGCCGGGAGTACGGCAAGATGGGCAAGTCGCTGCGCAACGTTGTCACCCCCGACGACATGTGCGCCGCCTACGGGGCCGACACCTTCCGGGTGTACGAGATGTCGATGGGCCCGCTGGAGATGTCCCGCCCCTGGGAGACCCGGGCGGTCGTCGGGTCGTACCGGTTCCTGCAGCGGGTCTGGCGGGCGGTGGTCGACGAGCAGACCGGCGAGTCCCGGGTCGTCGACGACCCGGCCGACGAGACCACCCGTCGGCTGCTGCACAAGGTGATCGACGGGGTCCGGGGCGACATGGCCGGGATCCGGTTCAACACCGCCATCGCCAAGCTGATCGAGCTGACGAACGCGGTGACCCGGCTGCCGGCCACCCCGCGTGAGGTGGCCGAGCCGCTGGTCCTGATGCTGGCCCCGTTCGCCCCGCACGTCGCCGAGGAGCTGTGGCGACGGCTGGGACACTCCGGTTCGCTGACCTACGTGGACTTCCCGACCGCCGACGAGGCACTCCTGGTGGCCGAGACGGTGACCTATCCGGTGCAGGTGAACGGAAAGGTCCGGGGTCGGGTGGAGGTTCCCGCCGACGCCGACGAGTCGACCGTCCGCGCCGCGGCCCTGGAGTCGGTGACTGCCGTCCTGGCCGGCAAGGAGCCCCGCAAGGTCATCGTGATCAAGGGCCGAATGGTCTCCGTCGTCGCCTGAGGCGAAAGGAAGGGCCCCTTCTTAACGCCTACGGTCGAAAAGGTCGCCCCTCTCACACTCCACGTGTGGGAGGGGCGCCGACGGCACCCGGCGGCGGGGGCAGCGGCACCCGGCGGTGGGCCGATGGGACGTGGCGGCGGGGCGGACCGCACCGGTCCGGTCGGTCGGAGGTACGACCGGGCGGGACGTGGGGCGTCAGGCGGGGGTGCGGCGGAGCCGTCGTTCGGCCCGCCACCAGCGGTGGATCAGTACCGCGCTGGCCACCAGGCCCAGGGCGGCCGGGGCGGCGGCGTACCAGTTGACGTCCCCGGGTGAGGTGACCGAGGCACCGACGGCGGCGTACCCGAAGGCGGTCGGGGCGGAGGCCACGACGCTGCCGACCAGATAGGGCAGCAGGCGGGCGCCGGTGGTGCCGTAGCCGTAGCTGACCAGGCCGAATCCGGCGATCGGCAGCAGCCGTACGGTGATCACCCCGACGACGCTCTGTCTGGCGAACCAGTGGTCCAGGCGGGCCAGCCGCCCGCGTACCCGGTCGGCGACGAACTCCCGGCCGAGCAGTCGGCCGACCGCGAACCCGAGGGCGGCGGCGAGCAGGGCCGCCCCGAGGGCGTACCCGCCCCCGACGAGCGGGCCGAACAGGGCGCCCGCGGCGAGCGTGACGAAGGTCCGGGGCACCAGCGCGACCAGCAGCACCGCCCCCACTGTCACAGCGGCCACCGGGGCGAGCGGTCCCATCCGGGCGGCCAGGTCGGGCAGCTCGCCCGCCGCCGGCAGGGGTACCAGGAGCAGCAGCACCCCGAACCCGGCCAGCATCACCAGCAGCAGTGCGAAGCGGACGGCCGACGGCTCTCCGGCCCACCGCCGGAGGGTGGCGACCAGGGGCGAGGGTCGGCCGAACAGCCGTCGGACCGTCGGGATCACACCCGGGCGGCGGCGGTCACCGCGGCATCGCGCTCGGAACGGAGCTGGTCGTGCCACCTGTCGTCGAGCGGCGGGAGCTGGTGCACACCGGTGGCCCACCGCAGCAGCAGGTCGGCCAGGGCGGGGTTGCGGGCCAGCGCCGGCCCGTGCGAGTACGTGCCGAGCAGCTTGCCGCGCCACGCCCCCTCGGTCTGCCCGTCGTTGCCGACCCCGGCGGTCACCCGGGCCAGCGGGCTCACCCCGGCGCCGAGGCGGGTACGCCCACCGTGGTTCTCGAAGCCGCTCAGCGCCGGTACGCCGAGCCGGGGGTCGATCTCCCCGGCCAGCTCGCCGACGGCCCGGCTGGGACCCCGGTCGGAGGCGAGGTCAAGCAGCTCCAGGCCGGCGTACTGGGTGCCCTTGGCGAAGAAGGAGGTGCCCAGGAGCTGGTATCCGGCGCAGACGCCGAAGATCACCGAACCCTGGGCGGCCGCCCGGTGGAGGTTGCCGTCGGCGAGCAGCCGTTGGGCGCCGAGCGCCTGGGGGCCGTCCTCCCCGCCACCGATGAGGTAGATGTCGGCGGTGGCGGGCAGCCGCTGGTCGGAGCGGACCTCCATAGTCTCCACGGGCATTCCGCGTAGCCGCGCCCGGCGGGCGAGGATCAGCAGATTGCCCCGGTCGCCGTAGGTGGAGAGCAGGTCGGGGTAGATCCAGACGATGCGCAGGCTCTCAGTTGACACGGTCCAGCTCCGCTCGGATGTCCTGGAAGGCGGTGTAGTTGGCGATCACTTCCAGGCGTCCCGGTGGAACGGCCCGGATCGCCTCGGGGAAGGTCCGGACGTGCTGGAACGGCACATCGTTGACGTCCAGGCGGACGGCCAGGTCGTACGCCCGGTCGCCGGTGATCAGCACCTGTCGGCCGCGCAGCGGCGCGAAGTCCACGTCGAACAGCCACGAGGTGTCCAACCCGTCGGGGTCACGGGCGTTGATGGACAACAGTGTCGGGGCGTGGTCGGCCATGTCGAAGGCCTCCAGCCAGCTCGCCGGGTTCTTCGCCAGGAGCAGCCGGATGTTGCGTCCGTCCCGGTCCACCTGCGCGTACCTGCCCGCGACGGAGGCGACGCTGCCCAGTTGCAGGACGCCGTCGACGGGGCGTACGCCGAACTCGGCCGCCACGGCCAGGGCGGTGGCGGCGTTGCCGATGTTCACCTTGCCGGGGAGCTGGAGCTGGACCTTGTGCCAGGCGCCGGTGGGGTCGACCACCCCGTCGTCCTCGACGATCCAGTTGGGTTCGGGACGCCGAAGCGGGCAGCCGCTGCACCACCACTGGACGCCGGAGCGCTGGATGGTCGAGCCGCACTCGGGGCAGACCCAGGAGTCGTCGTGCCACCGCTGCCCGGCGCTGAACCAGGTCACGTGCGGTGGGGTGAGGCTGCGGTCGTGCCCGGGCGGGGGAGTGGTCGCCCAGACCACCATCGGGTCGTCGGCGTTGGCCACCACCCGCACCTCCGGGTGCCGCACCAGCGCGGCCCGCCAGAGCTGCGCCATCATGGCGACCTCCTTGGCCCGGTCGAGCTGGTCGCGGGAGAGGTTGAGCAGTGCGACCACGTGCGGCTCGGTCGCCTCCAGCACCTGGGCCAGGTAGTGCTCGTCCACCTCCAACACCGCGTACGGCGTGCTGCCGGCCTTGGCCAGCGCCGAGGTGTGTCCGGTGGGCATGTTGGCGCCGAACGAGTTGGTCGCGACGCGACCGAGGACCCCGACGGCGGCCGCGGCCAGCCGGGTGGTGGTGGTCTTGCCGTTCGTGCCGGAGATGAGGGCGATGGCGCGTCCCGCCGACAGATGGGCGAGCAGGTCCGGGTCGATCTTGAGGCCGATCCACCCGCCGATCACCGAACCGTCGCCGCGCCCCGCTGCCCGCGACAACGCGGCGGCGGTGCGCGACACGGAGCTGGCCACCTTTGCCCGCAAGGGCATTTTCGCGTCCGTCACCCGAGGGAGGTTACCGGACCGGTGCCCTCATCAGATCGCGGCCGACGACGATCCGCCCGACCTGGGGCAAACCATTCGCACACCGGCTCCCCGCCCGGCCTCCCGGCGGTCACCCCGTCGGACCCTCCCGTGGTCGTCCTGCGGACCCTCCGGTGGTCGTCCCGCCGAGGTGGAAGGGAGTGGGCGGAATCGATCAATGTCGGAAAGCGGACGGCCCCGCCGGGCGACGCGCCGCCCTCCACTCCGCTCCACCCTTTCTGACGTGCGGTTTTGCTGTCCTGAGTGGCGCGCCACGCGGGCAAATCTGGTTGCAGGTGGAGGGAAGTGGAGTAGAGTGGGGCGCAATGGTGAGGCCGGTGAGGTCCACCGGCCCGGGGGGTCAGCGGCGCCGCGAACGCCGCTCAGGGCGAGGGGGTTGGGCCGGTGTTTCTCGGCACCCACACTCCACGCCTGGACGAGAAGGGTCGGTTGATCCTTCCGGCCAAGTTCCGGGACGAGTTGGCGGGGGGTGTCGTGATCACCAAAGGGCAGGAGCGCTGCCTGTACGGCTTCCCGATGCCCGAGTTCCAGCGGATCGCGGAACAGCTGCACGCCCAACCGATGACGAACAAGGCGGCTCGGTCCTACAGCCGGGTCTTCTTCGCCAGCGCCCACGACGAGGTCCCTGACAAACAGGGCCGCGTCACGATCCCCGCCCACCTGCGGGAGTACGCCGCCCTCGACCGCGATCTGGTGGTCATCGGGGCGAGTACCCGGGTGGAGATCTGGGACCGGGCGGCGTGGGAGAGCTACCTCGCCGAGAGCGAGGACGACTTCGCCGACATCTCGGAGGGGGTGCTGCCCGGCGGTCTGTAGGGCGTGACGGCGCCCGACGACGTACTGCGAGATCTCCAGCCGCTTCGAGTTCCTGGCACCCCTTCCCCGGTGCCAGGCGCGAGATCCGGTCTCCGTGGGAGCCACCTGCGGGCGGACGGGAGCGGATGGGGATCTGGCGGTACGACGCAGGCGCCGTCCGGCAGCAGACGCGCTACACGAACTGAATCAGTGCAACCAGTGGGGGTCCGACATGGGGGAGCTACGCGGCACGCATGTGCCGGTGCTGCTTGAGAGGTGTCTCGAGTTGCTCGCTCCCGCTCTGGACCGGGGTGGGCGGACGGTCCACGTCGACGCGACGTTGGGTCTGGCCGGGCACGCCGAGGCGGTGCTGGCGGCACATCCGGACACGGTGCTGATCGGTCTGGACCGGGACACCGAGGCTCTCGCCCACGCGCGGGTCCGGTTGGCCCGGTACGCCGACCGGGTGCACCTTGAGCACGCCGTCTACGACGAGCTGCCCGAGGTGCTGGACCGGCTGGGTTACCCCGGCATCGACGGGATCCTGTTCGACCTGGGGGTCTCGTCGCTGCAACTCGACGCGCCCGACCGCGGGTTCGCGTACGCCCAGGACGCGCCGCTGGACATGCGGATGGACCAGACCCGGGGGACGACCGCCGAGGAGGTGGTCAACACCTACCCGCATCCGGATCTGGCGCGGGTGCTGCGGGTCTACGGCGAGGAGAAGTTCGCCGGTCGGATCGCCTCGGCGATCCTCCGGGAGCGGGAACGCGGTCCGATCACCTCGTCGGCGCGACTGGCCGAACTGGTCCGCGAGTCCATTCCGGCAGCAGCCCGACGAACGGGTGGTCACCCGGCGAAGAGAACGTTTCAGGCTTTACGGATCGAGGTAAACAGAGAGCTGGCAGCACTGGAGACAGCGCTGCCCGCCGCGCTCGACAAGCTCAACGTGGGCGGCCGCATGGTGGTCCTGTCCTACCACTCGTTGGAGGACAGGCTCACCAAGCAGGCGCTCGCCGACCGGGTCCGCAGTAAGGGCCCGGTCGACCTCCCGGTCGAGCTTCCCGGTGCGGGTCCGACGTTCCGGCTGTTGAGCCGGGGCGCGGAACTGCCCGGGGAGGAGGAGGTCGCCGCGAACCCGCGGGCCGCTTCGGTGCGGCTGCGGGCCGCGGAGCGACTCGACCCGAACGAGGCACAGCGGGGGCGGACCGACCGCGAACGGTCCCGCCGCCGGGTGAAGGCGATGCACCAACCTGGGGCGACCGGGGGAACCGGGCGCAAAGCCCGGCGGTCGGTGCGGGACGGGACGGACGAAGAGGGGGAGGGAACATGAACGTCAACAGGCACGGCCGCCGGAACGACTCCGGTGTCGGGCAGCGCGCACCGCGGTCGGGGGGCCGGACCGCGGCGCAGCAGCGGGCCACGCGCGTGGGGTCGACGTCGGAGGCGCCACGTGCCGACGGGTCCGGAACTCGCGCCCGGGGGGCGCGCGAGTTCCCCACCCAGGGCAGCGCCGCGCTGCGACCGACGGAGCGGGCCGTGCCGGCCGACGCCGTCCGTACGCCTCGGCTGCGGGTCGCCCCGCCGCCGCCGGTCTCGGTGCCCCGGGCACCCTTCGCCGCGATGATCGTGGTGTTGGTGGTCGGTGGGGTGCTCGGCATCCTGGTGGTCAACACCAAGATCAACGAGAACGCCTTCCGGCTGGAGAAGCTCCAGCAGCAGCAGATCAAGCTCGACCTCGACCAGCAGGAGCTGGAGAAGGAGATCGCCAAGCAGGAGGCACCGGGCAACCTGGAGGCCAACGCCCGTAAGCAGGGCCTGGTCGAGTCGACCGACCCGGCGTACATCAGGCTGCCGGACGGGAAGGTCATCGGCGTACCCCGTCCCGCCGACGGCGAGCCGTCGGTCACCAGCCAGCAGGGCGACCGGGGCTGATCGGGATGCCACCGAGGTCGGAGGAACCGCGCCGGGACGCCACAGGCTCCCGGCGCGGTTCGTCGCGGGCAGGCGGCGCGCGTACCGGCGAGCCGACCGGCGGGGGGATCTCCGACGCCCGGGCGTACACCCCTCGGGGGCGCAGCATCCGGGAGGGCGGCGAGCAGCGGCGTACCCCCCGGACCGGCCGCTCCGGCGACCCGTTCCGGCCGGCGTTGCAGGTCCTCGACGGCGGTCGGGCCAACCCCGCCCGTGGTGGCCGCCCGCAACCAGCGTCGGCCGCTCGGGGCGGGGTGGTCCGGACGGTGCCCACCCGCCCGGACGACGACCTCGACGACGACCTGCCGGCCCCGACCCGACGGCGGGCCGGACCGCGACCGGGCCGTCGCCCGGAGGGCCGGGCCCCGCGCCGCCCCGCCCGCAAACCGCGCCGGGCACCGAAGCTGGCCGACCCGCGTCGTCGGCTGCGGCTGGCCACGGTGCTCACCCTGGCCGTCTTCGCCACCATCGGCGTCCGGCTGGTGGTGCTCCAGGCGGTCGAGACGCCGGCCTGGGCCGGGGGAGGGCTCAGCGACAGGCTGGTCCGCATCGACCTCCCGGCACCCCGGGGGGCGATCTACGACCGGTTCGACGCGCCGCTGGCGAACAGCGTCGAGGCCCGGTACGTCTTCGCCGACCCGACCCGGGTCCAGGACCTCTCCGCCACCGCCCAGGCGCTCTCCCCCCTGCTCGGCATCCCGGTCAGCGAACTGGTCGACAAGATGCGGGGGCGCACCCTGGAGAACGGCCAGCCCTCCGAGTTCGTCTACCTGGCCCGGGGTGTACCGATCGACAGGGCCCGGCAGATCATGGCCCTGGAGCTCGACGGCATCGGCGCCCACCGCGACGAGCGGCGCGAGGTGCCCAACGGCGACCTGGCGGCCAACCTGATCGGATTCACCAGCGACGACATGGTGGGGCTGGAGGGGCTGGAGGCCCGCTACGACAACGTCCTGAGCGGGGTGGACGGTCGCCGGGTCTACGAGGCAGGCCGCAACCAGCTGGCCGCCCCGATCCCCGGCGGGTACAGCCAGACCACCGAGGCCGATCCGGGCAGCTCGTTGCAGCTGACGGTCGACCGTGACCTGCAGTTCCGGGTGCAGCGGATCCTCGCCGAGCAGATGGCGAACACCCGGGGCAGCACCGGCGCGGCAGTGGTGTTGGAGATTCCCACCGGCGAGGTGCTGGCCCAGGCCAGCTATCCCGGGTACGACGCGGCGAAACCGGACGCCAGCAAGCCTGTCGACCGCGACGACGCCGCCACCAGCTTCGTGGTCGATCCCGGGTCGGTGCACAAGGCGATCACCTTCGGCGCGGCGCTGGAGGAGGGGGTGATCAAACCGGACACCGCCTTCCCGGTGGCCAACGCCATCCGCAAGGGTGACACCTGGTTCGCCGACACGAAGCCGGCGGGCGGACGGACGATGAGCCTGGCCGGGATGATGGCGTACTCCTCGAACGTGGGCACCATCGAGATCGCCGACAGGCTCGGCCCGGAGCGGCTGATCGAGTACCAGAAGCGCTTCGGCCTCGGGCAGCCCACCGGGGTCGGGATGCCGGGGGAGGCGGGCGGTCGGATCCTGCCCGTCGGGGAGTGGAGCGGGTCGTCGCACGGGTCGGTGCCGATCGGGCACAGTGTCGACGCCACCCCGTTGCAGATGGCAGCGGCGTACGCGGCGATCGCCAACAACGGCACGTACGTCCAGCCCAAGCTGGTCAAGCAGACCATCGCCCCGGACGGCACCCGGACCCCGACCCCGGCCGCCAAGACCCACAGGGTGCTCAGCCCGGAGAACGCGGCGGCGCTGCGGACGATCATGGAGGCGGTGACGACGGTCCCGGACGCCACCGGACTCTCCGCCGCGGTGAGCGGCTACCGGGTGGCCGGCAAGACCGGAACCGGGTGGCGGCTGGTCGACGGCCGTAAACAGCCGGGCGAGGTGGCCTCGTTCATCGGGATGGCCCCGGCCGACAATCCCCGGTACGTGATCGCGGTCTTCGCGCACACTCCGGGTGGCGGGGGCGGGGCGATCACCGCCCCGGCGTTCGGCGACATGATGCGCTTCACTCTCCAGCACTACCGGGTTCCCCCGTCGACCAGCGACGACGCACCGAAGTTCGTGGTCTATCCCCGCTGACCGGCTCCGCCGCGACATCATCGAAGGGTGGGGACGAACCACCGGGGCGGCTGTGCGGTCGGAACCGGACGACCGGGTAGGGTCTGACGCCGTGCACGGCAATCCACGTCCTCGTAACGTGTCTCCTGTCCGACTCGGCGACCTGACCACCCGGCTCCCGGCAGCGACGCCGGTCGAGTTGGTAACCACCGCGCCCGACGCCGTGGACCGGCCGGTGAGCGGGGTGACCCACGCCAGCCAGGAGGTTCGCCCCGGCGATCTCTACGCGGCGCTGCCCGGCGCCAGTCGGCACGGAGCCGAGTTCGCCGCCGCCGCGGCGGCGGCCGGCGCGGTGGCGGCGCTCACCGACCCGGCGGGGGGCGCCGCCCGCGCCGCGGGCGGGCGAGCGGGCC